>PMSP01000409.1 GCA_003168315.1 Opitutaceae bacterium | reverse complement strand
CCCATCCATCCTCGGCCATGACGAGGCGCATCCGCCTGAAGCCGACCCGCCGGATGAACACATCGCCTTCCGCCAGGGTGACCTCGAGCGTGTAGAGGGTGGGGCTCCCGTGGTCGTGGGTCCACCAGAGCCTCGGGCTCTCGAGGGAGGCGGCTGGTGCGGCGCTCTCGATGACAACCACGCCCTCCGGGTCGATCAGCTTCCAGGACGACGCGCTGGCGCCGGGCGCCTCGACCGAGACGGTCAGGTCGGCCCTCGAGAGATCGTCGCTGAGCGCGTAGGCGAAGTCGACGTGACGAATGTGGGCCCGGGGGCGCACCAGGAATCCGGCCGGCGCCCACAGGCCGACCGGGATCAGGCGCGGGTGCCAGTCCCACCCGTAGCTGACGGCCGGCTTGCAGACGTGGCTCGCCTGCGACCGGCCCGCGGGTTCGCCGCCGCGCTTTGGTGCGGGAAAAACCAGGAGCTCGAGCTCCGTGCCGGCCGGGCAGTCCGAAACATCGAACTCGAAGCCGGAGAAGAGCCCGACGTGCCTCAGGACCGGCCTGCCGGCGAGCCGCGCCTCGCATTCGTAATCCACCCCGCAGCAGGAGAACACGAGGCGCTCGCCCGCCCCGAAGGCCGCGGGGGGCACCCTCGTGCGGTAGAGCCAGTGGAAATCCTCCAGCCCGTCGTAGGCCCGCACGTTCTGGCCAAATGCGGGGTCGGGCAGCCCGTGGGCGCGCGCCCAGTCGAGCTGGACCGCACCGGGGACCGCTGCAGGGATCCATGCGGAGGACGGTCCACGTGGCCCCCCAAGCCGGGCGAGCTCCCATTCGATCGGGACGCCCCGCCACTGGGGATGGGCCGCGGGCGCCACCGGCGCTTTCATGGGACCACGGCGAACCCGCGCGCGCGGCCGAAGGCGAGGCATTCCGCGGCGGGAAGGACGCTCTGCGAACAGGTGGGGTGCAGGAGGGAAGTGGCGGCGGCGCAGACGCCGAGCTCCAGCGACCGCGCCATGGGCCAGCCCTCGTGGAGTCCGAATAGCACCCCCGCGGCAAGCGCGTCGCCCGCTCCGACCGCGCTCTTGACGAGTGAGCGCCCCACGTTGACGGCGGCCTGCCACACGATCTCGCCGGCTCCCGAGCAGGCGCAGGCGCCCTCGGGAAAATGCAGGACAACCCAGCCGCGCACGCCGAAGCCGACGAGCGCGCGCGCCGCGACCTCGACCGCCCGGCGGTCGAGCTCGGCGCCTCGGCCGATTGAGATCCTGGCAAGCTGCTCGGCCTCGAAGTCGTTCACGAAGAGCATGTCGACCTCGGGGAGGACCGGCGCCACCGTGGAGCGGAAGAGGTCGCCGGCGGCGCTCACGCAGTCGAGGCAGGTGAGGAGGCCGCCGGCGCGCGCCCTTTGGAGCAGATCCCGGGCCTCGGGGTACCCGTCGGCTCCCGGTGCGTCGAGCCGGTCAAGGAGAAGCAGGTAGCCGAGGTAGAAGTAGCGTGCGCCCGTCGCGGAAAAATCGAAATGCTCGGGACCGAGGCGGGCGTTGGCCCCGCGGTCGTGGAAGAACGTGCGCCTGCATGTGCCGCGCACCGTCATCACGTCGGTGGAGCTGGTGCGAATCCCGGGGAGCGTGCGCAGCTGCGACGCGTCAATGCCGGCGTGCCGGCAGTCGGCAAGGATGGCGCGGCCGTCCGCGTCGTCCCCNNGGCGCCCCGAGCTTGGCCAGGTCCTTCAGCAGGTTGTATGGGCCGCCCCCGTTGCCGTCTTCTGAATCCAGGATGTTCGCCAGGCCGTCCTGGACGGGCCAGGTGTCGACCGTCTTCACGTGGTCGCGGATCCAGTTGCCGGCAGCAAGAATTCCGGAGCGCACGGGGTCAGTCCCGGACCAGCCGGACGGCCGGCGGCTCGTCGTCCTCTATCTCGGGGAACCGGCCGACGGACGGGTCCATGAAGAAGTTGTCGGCGGTGTCGTCGTTCGCGGTGGACACCTCCCCGATGACGCAGTCCGCCGAGGAGGGCCAGAAGGAATGCCAGACCCCGGGGAGGAGCGTCACCCGGGAGCCGGCGGCAAGAACGAGGGGGGCGCCCGCGGCGACCTCGGCGAGCTCGCCGTCGAGGCGCACCGGGAACGAACGCGCCGGGGCCGCGCCCGCCAAGGGCCGGGCGGCCCAGAGCTTCAGCGTCAATTCGCCGGACCTGCAGATGAGGTCCTCCTTCTTCCTCGCGTGCGCGTGGCAGGGGGTGGACTGCCCCCGCCGGGCGAACATGAGCTTCTCGCAGTACTCCGGCTCGTCCGCGAGCGTGACGAGGGTCAGCCCGAACCTGTCGAAGTCACCCAGGCCAAAATCCGTGATGTCCCAGCGCTGGCGCGGCGGGAGGGCCCAGCCGCCGCGCCCGAAGCAGGCGAGCGCATCCCGGTAGGCCTGGTTGATGACGGAGCGCTTCATGGTTCGCGGCGGCCTAAAGGCGGACGACCGACTGCGTCCGCTGGCTTTCCAGGGCGGCCGCCCAGAGCTCATGCTGCGACACGGCCTCGTCGGGGGTGGCGCAGCCGAAGCGGCCCCCGAGGAGGCCGGCGCGCTCGCTGAGGAAGGAGGCCCACATCTGCATGAGGATGTCGGGAAAGCCCGGCTCGAATATCATGCCGGTGATGGCCCGGAAGGGCATCTCAAAGCCAAGGTCGGTCCTTTCCCAGGACTGCTCCTTCTCCCGGCGGTAGGTCCAGAGGGTCTTCGGCTCCTTGGTCGAATACCTGACGCCCCGGTCCGTGCCCAGAACCTCCAGAAGCCAGGTGTTCGTCTCGCCCGGCGCCATGCGCTTCATCTCGAGCGTCAGCGGGACAGGGTCGCCGCCAACGTCCACGATGGCATGGAGCACGGCGTTGTCCCATGTGTCGCAGGGGGCCATCCCGCCCATTCCGTCCCGCCTC
>PMSP01000033.1 GCA_003168315.1 Opitutaceae bacterium | reverse complement strand
AGGTCGCTCGGCTCGGCGGCGGTCCCCGTCGCCTCCCAGAGGTTCGACGTGTCGAGCTCATCCTGGTCGATCACGCTGCCCGCCGCGATCGTCCGGTCCGGCAGGCCCTTCGTCGAGAGGACGAGCGAGCCCTGCCTGATGTAGAAGAAGGCCCTGGACGGCGTCCCCTGGGTGAAGAGCGTCTCGTCCTTTTCCAGGTGGATCGCCCGGACGGCATCCTCGGGAGGCGGGAGTATCTGGCTGATGTCGCGCGGAAATATGAGGTCGAAGGTCCAGTCGATCATGACGCGCAGCTTGCGCATCGTTCCGGGAAGCTTCGCGAGGTAGATCGTCCGCCACATCCACCAAGCGAAGAACCCCTTGAAGTGCATGCCGAAGATCTCGGCCACCGCCGCCCTCTCGCCGATCGTGGCCAGCTGGCCCATGTACCGGTATTTGAAGGGCCGCGGCTTGGCGCCGCTCAGGACCGCGAAGATGTTCCTGCCCAGCAGCATTCCCTGGCGGAAGGCGAACTGCGCGGTCTGGGGCGAGACCTTGGCGTTGCCGCGGTCGCTCCACGGGACGGCTGCGCCGTCCCCCGCCGCCCACAGCGTCTCGATTCCCGCCACCCGCATCGTGGCGTCCGTGGGCACGCGGCCCTTGTCGGCCTCGACGCCCAGCTGCTTGCAGAGGTCCATGACGACGGGGTTCGGCGCGTTGCCGATCGTCGTCACCACCGAGTTGGCCTCGATCACCGTTCCATCGTCCAGGGTGACGCGGCTTGCGGTGACCGCGGTGACGCGGGTCTTGAGCCTGACCTCGACCCCCCGCTTCTGGAGCACCATGCGGGCGTAGGCCCCCAGCTCGGGCCCGATCTCGCCGAGAAGCTCGTCCTGGCCGTGAACGAGGACCACGCGGATCTTGGCGCGCCTCAGGTTGGCGTAGCCCCGGTGGGCCTGGCGCAGGAAGTCCAGCATCTGTCCCGCGGTCTCGACGCCCGTGTAGCCGCCGCCAACCACAATGAAGGTCAGGAGCCGCGCGCGCACTGGCTCCTCCTCGGCCAGGTTCGCCTCCTCGAGGCGGTTGATGAGCACGGCCCTCAGCCGAAGGGCGTCCGAGACGTTCTTCATCGGCCATCCGTACTCGGGCATGCCCGGTATGGAGTTCAGGTTTGTCACGCTGCCGAGCGCGATGACGAGGTGCTTGAAGCCGACCTTGTGGTCGCGCGTGTACCTACCCCCGTCAATGATCATGCTCCTGGACGCCCAGTCTATCTTCTGGATCGTCCCCTGCAGCACGTTGACCCCGGCGCAGAACTGCCGCAGCGGGTTGACCACGTCGAGGGGGGCGAGCGAGGAGCCCGCGACCTCGGCGAGCATCGGCTGGAAGACAAGGACATTGCGCTCGGCCACAAGCGCGACGCGCCGCTCGCCCTCGGGTTTCTTGAAGGCGCGGCCGAGCGCCCGGGCGCAGTAGGCCCCGGCAAACCCGCCCCCGGCTATGACGACGTCGAATTCCATGGTGGGAGTGAACCCCTCCAGACAGCTATTTGGCCCAAGGGACTCGCCCAAGGTCCAGATTGCCCCCTGAAAGTATGATTCCCACCCTCATCCCCCTGCACGCCACGCTTCCCTCGGCGACCGCCGCGTAGCCCACGGCGCCCGAGGGTTCCACGACCACCTTGAGGACCTCGAGGAGGCGCCGCGCGGCGGCGCCGATCGCCTCGTCCGGGACCGTCCCGATCCCGTCAACGAGCCGCTGCATCACGGGGAACGTGAGGTCCCCGACAAAGGCCAGGAGGCCGTCGGCAATGCTGGATGGGCGCTCGACCGGGCGCCGCACGCCGGATGCAAGGGACTGACTCGCGTCCGCCGCGCCCTCCGGTTCACCGCCGAAGATCCTGACCTGCGGGCGGATCGCCTTGGCGGCGATCGCCGTTCTCGCGAGGAGCCCTCCCCCGCCAACCGGGCACACGATGATGTCGAGGTCGGGCACCTCGTCCAGGAGCTCGACCGCCGCCGTCCCCTGTCCCGCGATGATCCGCAGGTCATTGTAGGGATGGATGAGAACCGCCCCGGTTTCGCCGACGACCCTCGCGGCGGCCTCCTCGCGCGCCCTGTGCGTGGGCTCGCAGAACACGATCCGGCCGCCGTAGCGCTCGACCGAGGCTATCTTGTTGGGGCTCGCGGTCCGCGGCATGACGACCGTCGCGGGAATTCCCCTCTCCGAGGCGGCCCAGGAAAGCGCGGCCGCGTGGTTTCCCGACGAATGGGTCGCGACCCCGTGCGCCGCCTCGCCTTCCGAAAGCGAGCGGACCGCGTTCGCCGCGCCCCGCGCCTTGAAGGAGCCCGTCTTCTGGAAGTTCTCGCACTTGAAGAAAAGCGCGGACCCCGAGAGCTCGTCGAGGCGCCCGCTCGTCAGGACCGGCGTCCGATGGATCCGCCCGCGGATCCTCTCGTGCGCCTGGCGGATAAGCTCGAGGGTGACTTCGCTCATGGAGGAATACGGTGTGCTTCAGTTTTCCCGCAAGGTCGAGCCCGCGACCGTGGTCGTCCACCCGACCGTCGCCTCCGCCAGCGGGAGAACCGCTCAGGGCGGCGCCTGGTAGACCTCGACCAGCGCGACGCCGGTCGTTCCCCCGACTCCCGAGACCTCCGCCGAATACGTGCCCGGCTGGAGCGTCAGGACGAGGGCGCTGTCGGCGCTGCCGCTCGTCAGGGCGAACGCCCCGACCGCGGCTGCAACCGAGGTTATCTCGGCCGGGTCCGCGGCGGTCCCCCAGCCCGTGTTTGTCGCTATCATGGTGTCGGTCGAGTCAAACACCGAGAGGACCGGCTGCGCGAGGAATCCCGGGACGTTGAAGCTGCCGAGCGCGGGGCCGATGCCGCGGATCAGGACCTTCGCGGGCTGGCTGCCGAGGACCACGAATCCCGCGATCATAATGTTGCCGCCGGTGCCCACCTGCGCACGGGTCGAGATGTTGATCAGCAAGTCCGGGTCCGCCGTGTCGGTCTCGTAGACCTCGACCAGCCCGACCCCGGTCGTCGCGCCCACTCCCGACAGCTCAACCGAGTAGGCGCCGGGCGAGAGGTTGGCCAGCATCGCGCTGTCGGCGCTGCCGCTCGGCAGCGCGAAGGCCCCGACCGCGGCCGAGATCGTCGAGATCGCCGAGGGATTGGCATTTGTCCCCCAGCCCGTGTTCGAGGCTATCTGGACATTTGCCGAGTTGAAGAGCGCGATCGTCGGCTTCTCCAGGACGCCGCTCACGTTGAAGCTGCCGAGCGTGGGCCCGATCCCGCGGATCAGGACCTGCTTGGTTTCCGCCGGGGGGCCGCTGATGACTAATCCCGCGATCGCTATCCCGCTGCCCGTGCCGACGTCGGCCCGGGTGGACACGTTGATGAGCCGGCTGCCGAAGCCCACGACGGCCGTGGTGCTGACGGATGTCGCCACCGAATTTGTGATGGAGACCGTGTAGCTCCCGGAGACCGTGGCCGTGTAGGCCGGGCCGGTGGCCCCCGGTATCGGGGCCCCGTTCAGCATCCACTGGAAGGAGAACGGCCCGTTTCCGGTCACGGTCACGGAAAGGGCGACGCCTCCGCCGGAGGGAAGCGGCCCTCCCACCGGCTGGGCGGTGATGTCAGGGTATCCGGCGGGCAGGTTGACCGTCAGCGTGGCCGCCGCGCTCGTCGCCGAGCCGTCGACGTTCGTCACGGCGACCGTATACGAGCCCGCGTCCGACTCCTGCGCCTCGACGGCCGTGTAGAAGGGCCCGGTCGCCCCGTCAATCGGGACGCCGTTAAAGAACCACTGGAACGTGAGCGGCGCGGTCCCCGAGATGCCGAATGAGAGGGTGGCGCTGGTCCCGAGCGTCACAGTCTGGCTTGCCGGCTGCGCCGTGAACATGGGGAGCGTGTCGGCCCCGGGGATGATGCGCCGCACCGTGCTGTTCAGCGTGTCGGCGACGTAGACGATGCCCGAGCTGTCGATCGTGACGTCTCCGGGGGTGTCGAACCGCGCGTTGCTCGAGAGCCCGTCGATGTTTTCCGGGACGCCCGCCGCGCCCGCCACCGTCGTCACGAACCCCGAGGGGTTTATCACCCTTATCGTGTTGTTGACCGAGTCGGCGACATAGACGTTCCCCGAGCTGTCGACGCCCACGCCAGCGGGCCCGTTGAAGCTTGCCGCCGCCCCCGTGCCGTCGGCGCTACCCGTGTTCATCGCCGAACCGGCGATCGTCGTGACGACGCCGGCAGGGGTTATCATCCGAACGGTGTCATTGCCGTAGTCGGCAAGATAGACATTCCCCATGAAGTCGACCGCGATGCCCGTGGGGTCGTTGAATTGGGCGGAGGTCCCCGTGCCGTCCGCGGAACCCGCCGTGCCCGAGCCCGCCAGGGTGGTCACGACGCCCGCCGGGCTGATCATGCGGACATCATTTCCCATTCCGTCGGCCACGTAGATGTTGCCGCTCCCGTCGACGGCCAGGTTCTGGGGATCGTAAAGGCGCGCCGTGGAACCGGTCCCGTTCACCAGGCCCCGCGAGCCGGCGACGCCGGCCAGGGTCGACACGATCCCAGCCGTCGAGACCTCGCGTATCGTGTAGTTGGCGGAATCGGCGACGTAGAGGTTGCCGCTTGAATCGATCGCGACGCCCCCGATCGCGTTGAATAGAGCAGTGGCCACCGGGCCGTCGGTGCTGCCGCTCATCCCGGGGACGCCCGCAACCGTCGACACGACGCCCTGCGGGGTGATCTTGCGCACCGCGTAGTTGCTCGAGTCAGCAACGTAGACATTCCCGGCGCCGTCCGTCCTCACGCTGCCGGGAAATGCGAACCGCGCGGCGCGCCCCGTCCCGTTGGCCTTTCCCGACGAGCCCGGCCAGCCCGCGAGCGTCGTGACGCCGACCTTGTTGACGGTGAGCATCTCGGGGTTGCTGGTCGCGGTCCCCGAGCCGTTGCTGACGATGCACTCGAACTGGTCACCCGTCATGGCCTGCGTGGTGCCGGTCACGACAAGCATGGGCGTCGCCGACCCGCTGTAGGATCCCCCCTCGGACAGCGGCGCAAAGCTCGTCGAGCCGCTCGGCATGCGCTGCCATTTGTAGCTGAGGGGCGTTGAGCCCTCGCCGACGACGAAGAAGGTCGCCAGCTGCCCGAGGGTGACCACCTGGTTCCCCAGCTGAGCCGGGACCGTCGCCGCCGTGGTAGGGCTCAGGTTCGCGTTGATGAGCGAGGACATGACAGGGACCCCGATGCCGGTAACCAGGTCATAGCCCGGGCCCGCGTTGTAACCCCCGTTGTCGCCGACCGTGATGTCCCGGAAAGAGGAGCTGCCGATCAGCGGATAGATCTGGGGGTTGAGGAGCCCGAGCGGCGTGCCGCGCTTCTGGTTGATGAGCGCGCAGAAGGCCGCCCAAGTGGGGGCGGACCAGCTTGTCCCGCCGATTCCCTCGGAGGTGCCATTGTAGACAAGGAGAGCGCCCTCCATGGGGTCGGCCGAGGAGGAGACGTCGGGGACGCAGCGCATCGAGCCGGAGGGGACGCCCGTTCCCTTCTGCCACGGGGGCCTCGCAAAGGCGATGCTGACCCCGCCGCCGCTGCCCGTCCAGCCGGTCTCGGACTCCACGGTGTTGCTCGAAATGCCGAGGGTGAGCGTCGTGCCGCCGACCCCCGTCACGTCGGGATCGGACGTGGGATAGGTCGTCTGGAGGATCCCGTTGTTCTTGGCGCCGGTATCCCCCGAGGCGACAAGCACCGTCACGCCGGCGCTCGCGAGGTTCGCCATGTATTGCGCCTCAATGATCAGGTAGTCCTTCGGCACGTCCAGCTCGTTGCCGCCGACTGAGATTGAGAGGATGTGCATGTTCGGCTGGCTGGGGATGTCCGCATACACCTGCTGGAGGAGCTCATCGTTCTCCGCCGGATCGACCTCGTTCACGCCGTAGACCCTTATGATCGCTCCGGGCGCGAGGGAGCTCGCCCATTCGACGTCGAGGTCCGCCTCCTCGCCCGCATTCTCGCTCGGCGAGACCGCGGGGCCGCCGGCGACGTCCACCATCTGGATGTTGCTGAGCGAATTGGTCACGCCGGCCTGGGTCCAGAACATGGTGAGGTCTGTGTCCTGCGGATAGGCCAGCCCGTAGACGGCGATCGTCTGGCCGGCTCCGGTCTCGCTGAGGCCATTCGCGTTGTACGCCTGGGCTATCTGGGACGGAATGTAGCCGATCAGGTTTACCTGCAGCTGCGGCGAGGGGGCGTTCGTGTTCCCCGCGTGGAGCATCGAGAGCGGATGCCTCTGGATGTGGGGCTGGAGACCGTGGATCCCCAGCACCACGGGGGCAATGTCCGCCGAAACGCTCGGGGCGGTCACGGCCGAGGTATATTCCCTGCCGTCAACACCCACCACCCGCGCAAAGCTCACCTGGAAGGCCTTCCCGACGGCTTCCACCGATCCGCGGCCGAAAATCCCCAGGCGGTTGGGGTCCGTGCGGGTGACCTGGAGGCCCTGCGACTTCAGCCACTGGACCACCCTGTCGTGATCCGCGGACAGCGGAAAATACTTCGCCTCCTTCTCAGAGGCTGAGATGAGTTCGCCGCGTGCGATGCGGGCCTGCATCTCGTCAAAGCCGCGCATCCGGAGGGCCACCTCAAACGGCATCGCGGCCGCGGTCTCCCCAGGACTGAGGACCGTCCGGGAGATGACCGGTTGCCTTGCGGCAGCCGGGTCCGCCGTGATCTCCCTGACGCTGTCCGGGAAAGCCGTTCGGCCGGGTGCGACCGCGGTGGCAGCCCGTCCAACCGGTGAACACAGCGCCGCCACCAGGACCAGGAGCAATTGGGGGCGAAATCCGTTCTGCTGCACCATTGGGGTTATGCGACCGAGTTAATGGAGCGAAGTTTCTCAATAAAGCACATTTAAGTAACGGTTTATATCGCTTGCTTGCCGGCCCGGGCGGCCGTTTCAGGGGATTTTATCGATTGTCCGATTTCAGCATTCCCTGCAGCGGACGGTTGTTGAAAGGATCATCGGCAAAAAGATCGGCAATGCTATAACGAATCCAGAGGCATATCTATTCGTAACATATTGATTGACAATTACAGAATTGCTCAACCTAATCGGCAAAAAGATCGGCAATATATGCCCCTCAACGAAACCTCGATTGAACCTACCTTTCCCGAGCAGGAGGGCCCTGCACTTGAGGATCTGGCCTGCCTCGTGATCCAGAGATCGGGCGAGCTGAAGGCAACGGTCAGGGCTCCCTTCCACGAGGAAATGGCCGAGGTCACCCGCCTCATGCACTGCTACTATTCCAACCTCATCGAGGGCCAGCAGACACTCGTCCCGGACATCGAAGCCGCCCTCCAGAATGAATTCTCGAAGGAGCCGGAGAAGCGCGACCTGCAGCAGCTCGCGCTGGCGCACCTTGAATGCCAGCGCTGGGCGGCGGGCCACGCGGGATCCCCTTTTGCCGAGGATTTCCTTTGTGAGCTCCACCGGCGCTTCTACTCGGCGCTGCCCGCCTCGCTCTGCGTCGCCACGGCGACGACGGGCGGCAAGGTTCCCCTCGATCCCGGCGTCCTGCGCACCCGGAGCGTGCGGGTCGGCGCCCACGTCGCCCCGCCGCACGAGCTCGTCCCGGGGCTGCTTCGGCATTTTCGCAAGCGCTACGAGGAAGCGGGTCCGACCCTGGCCTCGAGGATCGTCGCCATCGGCGCGAGCCACCACCGGCTGGCTTGGATCCACCCCTTCCGCGACGGCAACGGTCGGGTCGTCCGCCTGTTTTCGGACACCCTCATACGCCAGCTCGGGATCGACGCGGGAAGCCTGTGGTCCCTTTCCCGCGGCCTCGCCTTCGAGCGCGGCGAATACTACTCGCGACTGGCGAACGCGGACCGGGAAAGGAACCCGGCCGCGACCGATGATGGGGGCGGCCACCTGAGCGAGCGTTCCCTCCACGAATTCTGCGAGTTCGTGCTCAAGGTCATGCTGGACCAGATCAGCTACATGGATGCCCTCTTCGAGATCGACACTCTCGGCGACCGGATCGAGGAGTACGTCCGCCTGGAGTCCGGCCTCGGTGAAATCGAGGGAAGGGTGGCGCTGCTCCTGCGGGAGGCGCTCTACAGGGGCGAGTTTCCGCGCGGCGACGCCGGCCGCATCGCCGGAGCCGGCGACCGGACCGGCCGCAAGGCGCTGGCGGCAGCCGTCGGGTCGGGGCTCCTGAAGTCGCAGACCCCCAAGTCTCCCGTGAGGCTCGCTCTTCCGGCAAAAGTGCTGGGGACCTACTTCCCGAGGCTCTTTCCGCCGGGACACCCGGGCCAATAGGCCCGTCGGTCCTGTTGCATAAATCCGAGTTCCGTTTCTTAGATTGACCGATCAACCCCGAGGAATGCGTTTTGGTGTGAGCCAGGAGTTTAGGAGACGAGC
>PMSP01000118.1 GCA_003168315.1 Opitutaceae bacterium | reverse complement strand
ACGGGATCGGGCGTGCCGTCGGCGCTCGCGGCCGCGTCGTCGCCGTTCGCGTCGCTGTCGCCGCTGTCCGGCTCCGCCTTCTCCACGCTCATGGCGTCCATCGGCAGCTCCTCGAGGGTAGGGTTCGCCTGGAGCTCCTCCTGGATCACCGACCGGAGGTCGAGCGCCGCCACCTGGAGAATCTTCAGGGACTGCCGCAGCTGCGGCGCAAGCACGAGCGACTGGGTCTGGCGCTGGCGGAGGTCCTGGCTGAAGCCGCCGGAGCTCATGGCGTTTGAGGCAACGATGGCCTCATGGTTCCGGCGGGCGGGGGAGTGACGAGAGCGCCACGGCGGGCTGGGGATCGCGGACGTTGAAAAGGTCCCTCATGTAGGTGCCCAGCTTTTCATTGGTGGGGCCGTAGCCGTCACTGTACAGGTAAAGCTCGAGGTCGTTCAGCATCTCCGCCGCCGACTGGTAGCGCTGGTCGCGGTCGCGCCTGAGCGCCTTCTGGATGATGCGCTCCAGGCGCTCGTCAATGTCCGCCCGCAGCGTCGAGAATTGCGGGATCTGCATCGTCAGTATGTTCCGGCGGGACTGCGAACGGTCGGGGCTCTTGAAGATGTTCTTCCCGAGGAGTATCTCCGTGAGGACAATGCCGAGCGGGAAGAGGTCGGCGCGCGCGTCCGTCACGGCGTAGCTGGCCTGCTCCGGGGAGAGGTACTCGTCCTTGCCGGCGATAACCTTGCCCTCCTCGTTGTACATCAGGTTGAGGGCCTTCGCTATCCCGAAGTCGCTCAGCTTCACGTCGCCCTCGTAGCCCATCAGGACGTTCTTCGGGCCGATGTCCCGGTGGACGATGTTGAGGTGGTGGCCGTCCCGGTCCCGCTTCTGGTGGGCGTAGGTGAGCCCGCGCGCGATCCTGGAAACGATGAAGGCCGCAAGGTCCACCGGGACCGGCTTTCCGACCTGCCGGTGCTTGTCGAGGAACTGCTCGACGTTCTGGCCGCCCACGAACTCCATGACCATGAAGTACTGGCCGCCGATGTGGCCCAGGTGGTACGTCTGGACAATGTTCGTGTGGATCAGGTCGGCCACGAGGCGGGCCTCGCCGATGAAGTTCTTCTGGAACTCGGGTATGGCGGAGTACTCCTCCCGGATCAGCTTAACGGCGACCGTCTTCCTGAACTGCCCCGCGCCCAGCTGGTGGGCCTCGTAGACCACACCCATGCCGCCCTCGGCAAGCTGACGGACCATCTCGTAGTTGATCTCGTTGAGGATTCGGTTGATCGAGGCCACTTCCCGGCAAGCGAAACCCCGCGAACTACGCCTTGCAAGTGAACATTCCGGCTATTCGGCCCGATTTCTGCTGCACCCGCCAATTTCCTTCGCCAGCGCGGGCCATTTGACACGGGATTTGGCGGTCCTAAGGTGGGGTCATGATACAACTTACGCCACGCGCCGCAAATCAGGTGCGCACGATGCGGGCGGGAGCCGATTCCCCCGCCGCGCGCCTTCGCCTCTTCATCGAGGACGGCGGGTGCTCGGGCCTCCAGTACGGCATGTCGTTCGACGAGCCGAAGTCGGACGATGCCTCGTTTGAGAGCGAGGGAGTCGCCATTGTCGTGGACCCGAAGAGCCTGGGCCACCTCGACGGGACCACCGTGGATTTTGACGACGGGCTCCACGGAAAGGGATTCGAGATCAAGAATCCGAACGCGCACACGACCTGCGGCTGCGGCAAGTCCTTCAACTGAGTCCCGCTTCAGCGGCGCCCCGTGTGGAGCGCCACGATCCCCATCGTCATCGCCGAAGCTGAGACGGCGCTGAATCCGGCCTGGCGGATCTCTCCCGCAAGGCCGTCCCTCCCTGGAAAGGAGCGGATGGATTCGCCCAGATAATCGTAGGCGCCCCGGTCGCCGGTGAGGAGGCCGGCAAGGGCGGGCGCCGTGTGCCGCATGTGAAAGTCGTAGAGCGGGCGCACAAGGGGCCACGGCCTCGAGAACTCCAGGACAAAAAGCGTGCCGCCGGGCTTCAGCACCCGCCGGATCTCGGATAGGCAGCGGGCCCGGTCGGCCATGTTCCTCAGCCCGAATGCGATCGTCACCGCGTCAAAGCTCGCGTCCGCGAGGGGCAGCGCGAGGGCGTCCCCCTGACTGAACTCAACGGCGGCGCGAAGGTTGGTTTGCGAGGCCCTTTTTGCCTCGGCCTCCTCAAGCATGGGGGTGCAGAAATCCATCCCCAGCACCCTGGAACCCGGGGGAAGGGCCTTCCCGAGGGCGAAGGCGACATCCCCGCTGCCGGTGGCCAGGTCCAGGACCTGCCCCGGCTGGACCCCCCGGACGGACCGGACGAGGCAAAAACGCCAATAAATGTCGATTCCCCCGCTCAAAACCCGATTTGCGAGGTCATACCGGTGGGCTATGCGCCCAAACATGGAATTTACCGCAATGGGATCCGGCACGTTTTAGCGTGATAAGTATTGACGCAATTCATCTCAGACGAGTAATTTAAGACTCTTAAGTAACGCAAAACACCTAAAGGAACAATTCATGTCCACGAACCTCACAAAACGCGAGATCGTGTTGGAGATCTACCGCAAGGCTGGATTCCCGCAGAAACAGATCGTCGATACAGTCCAACAGACCCTCGACATCGTACAAAAAGCGCTGTCAGAGGGACGCAACGTCGAGTTGCGTAACTTTGGCGTACTGGAGGTCCAGGTGCGCAAGCAGCGGGTCGGCAGAAATCCCAACAAGCCCGAAGCGGAAGTCATCATTCCGCAGAGAGCCGTCGTCAAGTTCAAGGCGGGCAAGATTCTCAAGCAACAGCTTAAGAAGCTCGACCTGACGACTCTGCTCTGACGCGGGGAGGCGCCGGCGCACTTTTGATTCGCCCTGCGACGGGCGTCTTGCAACGTGGGCGTCTTCGATGGCCACGTTCCAGACCCTGCCTGGTTTCCGCGATTTCTACCCGGAAGACCTCGCCAAACGAAACCATATCTTTCGCATCTGGCGGCAGACTGCGTCGGCTTTCGGGTTCGTCGAGTACGACACCCCCGTGCTCGAGCCCCTGGACCTCTACCGGGCGAAATCCGGCGACGAGATCGAGGGCCAGCTCTTCAGCTTCGTGGACAAGGGGAAGCGCGAGGTCGCGCTGCGCCCGGAGATGACGCCAAGCGTCTGCAGGCTGGTCGGCGAGAGGGCCGGATCCCTGAAGCGGCCCATCAAGTGGTTCAGCATAGCCGACTTCTACAGATACGAACGGATGCAGAAGGGCCGGGGCCGGTGTTTCTCCCAGCTGAACGCGGATATTTTCGGGGAGCCGGGTCCGGAGGCCGAGATCGAGCTGGTCGCGCTCCTCATCCAGTGCCTGCGCGCATTCGGGCTGACCGAGAAGGATTTTTGCGTGCGCCTGAGTGACCGGAAGCTCTGGGTCCACTATCTGGGCTCCCTCG
>PMSP01000255.1 GCA_003168315.1 Opitutaceae bacterium | reverse complement strand
ACAACACGATCGTCTCGATCACCGACCCCAAGGGGCAGGTGATCGCCTGGTCGAGCGCCGGCAAGTGCAACTTCCGCGGCTCGCGCAAGTCCACGGCCTACGCCGCCCAGATCGTCGCCCAGGACGCCGCGAGGAACGCGATGTCCCACGGGCTCAAGGACGTCGTCATCCGCGTCTCCGGTCCCGGCCTCGGCCGCGACAGCGCGATCCGCGCACTCCAGGCGATCGGCCTTGAGATCACGTCGATAGTCGACGTCACACCCATCCCGCACAACGGCTGCAGGCCGCGCAAGCGCCGCCGCGTCTAAGACAACCCAACCCTCCTCACCTTAAGACAATGGCTCGTTACACAGGTCCCTCGACCCGCATCAGCAGGCGCTTCGGCAACCTCATCATAGGTTCCGGCAAGGCTCTTGAGCGCCGCAACTACCCGCCAGGCCAGCACGGGCCCAAGTCCCGCCGCAAGAACTCCGAGTACTCGGTGGGTCTGAACGAGAAGCAGAAGCTGCGCTACACCTACGGCCTCCTCGAGCGGCAGTTCCGCCGCATGTTCGAGATCGCCAAGCGCGAGCGCGGCGTCACCGGCGAGCGCTTCCTGCAGCTCCTGGAGACGCGCCTGGACAGCGTCATCTTCCTCCTCGGACTCGCCAAGAGCCGCGCCGCGGCCCGCCAGTTCGTCAACCACGGCCACATCCGCGTCAACGGCCACAAGGTCGACATCGCCAGCTACAACGTCCGCTCGGGCGACGAGATCGACGTGCGCAACGCGCCCGCCTCCCGCCAGATGGCGACCCGCAACCTCGAGGAGAACCGGATCCGGACCGTCCCGGGCTGGCTCTCCCTCAATGCCGAGCAGTTCAAGGCCGGCGTCGTCCGCCTCCCCAAGCGGGACGAGATGGACCAGAACATCAACGAGCAGCTGATCGTCGAGTTCTACTCGCGCTTCTAAGCATTTTAACAACCCACACTCACTCACCAACTCAACAAAGAGTTCACGCCATGCCAAAACGCCTCGGAAAATTCGAACTCCCCTCCAAACTGACCAAGGTTGAGGACGGCGCCACGCCGACCTATGCCAAGTTCATCGCCGAACCCTTTGAAGCGGGTTACGGCCACACCGTCGGCAACTCGCTGCGCCGGGTCCTCCTGAGCTCCATCGAGGGAGCCGCCATCTCGTCGATCAAGATCGACGGGGTGAACCACGAGTTCCAGAGCATCGACGGCGTCGTCGAGGACGTCACTGAGATCGTGCTCAACCTGAAGAAGGTGCTGATCATCTCCCACAAGCGCGAGACGATCTCCCTCAGCGTCAAGGCCACCAAGGCGGGCGCCATCACGGCCGGCGACATCCAGCCCGACGCCAACATCCAGATCGTCAACCCCGACCAGGTCATCTGCACGCTCGACAGCAAGCGCACGTTCGAGGCCGAGATCGAGATCAAGACCGGGCGCGGCTACTGCCCCGGCGAGCAGAACAAGAAGGAGGAGCAGCCGATCGGCGTCATCCCGATCGATTCCCTCTTCTCGCCCGTCAGGCTCGTCAAGTACGCCGTCGAGAACACCCGCGTCGGGCAGATCACCGACTACGACAAGCTGATCCTCGAGATCTGGACGGACGGGCGCATCACGCCCGACGACGCCCTGAAGCAGGCCGCCTCCATCCTCAACCACCACCTTGACGTGTTCGACCGCGTCAGCGAGGAGGCCTATGAGTTCGAGAGCCAGCAGAGCGAGGTCAGCGAGGAGCAGAACAAGCTCCGCAAGCTCCTCAACATGTCGGTGAACGAGATCGAGCTCTCGGTCCGCGCCGCCAACTGCCTCAACAACGCGAACATCACGACGGTCGGCGAGCTCGCCATGAAGACAGAGCAGGAGATGCTCAAGTACCGCAACTTCGGCAAGAAGTCGCTGAACGAGATCAAGGAGAAGCTGGAGGCCCTCGGCCTTTCCCTTGGCATGAAGTTCGACGAGCGCCTGCTGGACGCGAAGAAGGAAGCCTGATCCATGCGCCATCAAAAACACCACGCCTCGCTGGGCGTCACCCGTGAGCACCGTGAGTCGATGCTGTCCAACCTCGCCGCCGCGCTCATCACGCACGGCAGGATCCAGACCACGCTGACGAAGGCCAGGGTCCTTCGCCCGTTCATCGAGAAGATGATCACGAAGGCGAAGCACGCCTCGGCGAAGTCGGACAAGAAGGACGCCGTCCACCTGCGCCGCCTGGTCCTTCGCGACATCCGCGATGAGGACGCCGTCAGCCTTCTCTTCAACGAGAAGTACAAGGAGTTTGAGAACCGCGCCGGCGGCTACACCCGCATCTACAAGCTCGGCCCGCAGCGCCTCGGCGACGCAGCCGAGATGGCCCTGATCGAGTTCGTGAAGGCGGACGACACCGGCTACAAGAAGTCGAAGGGCAAGAAGGCGACCGCCAGGCGCCGGACGGGAAAGGCGAAGTCGCCCGAGGCCGCCCCCGCGGAGGCGCCCGCCGCCCCCGAGGGCGAGGCCAAGGGCTGAAGCCCCCAAACAGAACCATCACGACGCGTCGAAGTTCACCTTCGGCGCGTTTTTGCTTTGGTCCCGCCCCATGTTCGACTTCTCCGCAGCCGCCGTCATCTACTGCGTGCTGGTGGCCGCGCTCTTCCTCGGCCTCTGGCTGTTTTACGACCGCCGGGACCACATGCGCTTCGACCGGGAGCGGCGCAGGACCACCTTCCACTGCATCCGCTGCGACCGGCTCTACACCGCCCCCGAGGGCGCCCAGCTCTCCAAGTGCCCGCGCTGCGGCCACGAGAACGCGAGGCTGAGGTTCTAACTTGCGGTTGGCCGCCGGGGGCGGTTCTTCTTTCCCTTTTCCCATCCAGCACATGCCGCAGACCATCGCCGTACTAGATTTCGGGTCGCAATACACGCAGGTCATCGCCCGCCGGATCCGCGAGTGCCAGGTCTTCTCGAAGATCTACCACTTCTCGACGCCCGCCAAGACGCTCAAGGACGACGGGGTGATCGGGATCGTCCTCTCCGGGGGGCCGAGCTCGGTCTTCTCGGCGAGCGCGCCGATACCCGACAGGGGGATATTCGAGATGGGCGTCCCGGTCCTTGGCATCTGCTATGGCCTCCAGCTGATGGGGCACATGCTCGGCGGAAAGGTGGCCAAGGGGGAGCGGCGCGAGTACGGGCACGGCAACCTGGTCGTGAACCGGCGGGGCCGGCTCTTCGCGGGCCTCCCGAAGAAGCTCCGAGTCTGGAACTCGCACGGGGACAAGCTGATGAAGCTTCCCCCGGGCTTCTCCGCGATCGGCAAGACCGAGAACTCGCCCTTTGCGGTCATCGAGGACTACCGGCGCAGCCTGTACGGGATACAGTTCCACCCCGAGGTGTTCCACACGGAGCGCGGGATCGACATCCTGAAGAACTTCCTGGCCGGGGTCTGCCGCGCGAACCAGGACTGGACCACCAAGGACTTCATCGAGCACGCGCTCTCGGAGATCCGCGCGGCCGTCGGCGAGTCCCGCGTGATCCTCGGCCTTTCGGGCGGCGTCGACTCGTCGGTCGCCGCCGCGCTGATCCACAAGGCCATCGGGCGCCAGCTCACGTGCGTGTTCGTAGACAACGGGCTCCTCAGGAAGGACGAGCGCGAGACGGTCGAGTCCCTTTACAAGAGGAACTTCAAGATCGACCTCAGGGTCGTCGACGCCGCGGCGATCTTCCTGCGCAACCTGAAGGGGGTCGATGAGCCCGAGAAGAAGCGAAAGATCATCGGCAGGACGTTCATCGAGGTGTTCGAGAGGTCGCTCAAGACGATCGGGCACGCCGACTTCCTTGCCCAGGGAACGCTTTATCCGGACATCATCGAGAGCGTCGCCATCGGGGACAATCCCGCCGCCCTGATCAAGAGTCACCACAACGTGGGCGGCCTGCCGGCCCGCATGAAGCTGAAGCTCCTCGAGCCCCTGAGGGAGCTCTTCAAGGACGAGGTCCGCCGGGTCGGCAGCGCGCTCGGCCTTCC
>PMSP01000044.1:6767-7103 GCA_003168315.1 Opitutaceae bacterium | reverse complement strand
TTACCATCCGGCCGAGGTAGTAGGTGAGGGCGCTCGGGATGGCTAATATCGTGAGCATCTGGATGAAGTTCGAGAGGGGGGGGGGGTTCTCGAACGGATGCCCGGCGTTCGCGTTTGTGTAGCCGCCGCCGTTCGTCCCGAGCATCTTGATCGCCACCTGGGAGGCCATCGGACCCTGGACGATCGTCTGGGTGTCGACCGACTGGTCCACCGTCACGGGGGTCTTTCCGTCGGCCGCCATGACGGGCTTGCCCGCCGCGTCGGTCTTCGGAACCTGGATCGTGTACGGCTCGAGCGTCTTCGCGACCGTGTACGGCTTGAAGTTCTGGATCATGC
>PMSP01000044.1:0-6688 GCA_003168315.1 Opitutaceae bacterium | reverse complement strand
CTCGCCGCCGTAGCTCTGCCAGTTCGTGTTCGTGGTGAAGCTGGCGGCCGTGTTGAAGGCGAGATGAGGCACAAGCCCGGGGAGCGCCTGCGGGTTCAGCGGAAGGTGGTCCTGGAACCGGAGGATGAAATACGTCATCAGCATCCCGACCATGCTGAAGGAGAGGAGAGAGAACGTGTAGGCCATCCATCCCTGCTCCTGGTTGGGGTTGATGCCGCAGACGCGGTAGGTGGCGACCTCGAAGGGCCTGACGACCCTGTCTAGCCACGTGCGCCCGCGGGCGTCGAGCACCTGGATCAGGTACAGCCCGAGCGGCTTCGTGATGAGGAGGAGGACGCCCACGTAGAGGGCGAGCTGGAACCACGCGTTGGGATTGTTCATGGCTGTGAATCCTCAGAACTTCTCGGGACGCAGGACCGCGAACACGAGGTAGAGGAGGAGGGCGAGGGCGATGAGGCCGAAGATGATGGTTTCCATGGGAGAGGGTTCGCGGGAGGGCGCTCCTTAGCGCACCTTCTCGCAGAAGTAGGCGAAGGCCACGGAGACGACGAAGAAGGCGACCGACAGCACGATGAAGGGAGTGTCGCTCACGAGAGGGCCCTCCGGTTGCGGCGCCCGGGGCGGCCCGCCGTGCGGATGCTGTGAGGAGCGTGCGAGTTCATGCCCGCAAGCTTAGCACCGAAGGCGGAAGACGCTCAGTTAATTACCCACGCCAAACCGCTAAGAGTGTATTAAGCCGCAAGCGCTCCCCTGAGGGGAGCACTCCTACCAGCTGACTCTTACGCCCGCCGAGGCCATCCGGGGCGGCGCTACGTTGTACACGCCGAGGGCGCTGTGGGCGGTCTCCACCTGCGCGTCGCCCAGGTTGTCCGCGGAGGTGAAGAGTTCCGCATGCCCGGAGACCACGACGCGAAGCGACGCGTCGACCACGGTCGCAGGCCCCAGGGGGAGGAGATTCTGGTCGTCGTCAAACTGCGCGGCCGTCGTCCTCACGCGGGCCTCGAGGAACACGCGCCGCAACGGGTGCCACGTCGCGCCGAGGGACGCGCTCCACCGCGGGACCTCCGGCACGGTCTTGCCGACCAGGGCGGGGGCGACCGCCGCCGCGGCGACCGTCGCCTCCTCGTCGACGGCCGACAGCTGGAGGCTCCACGCCTCGGAAAGCCTCCAGTTGACCCCGAGCTGCGCACCCTGCGTGTCCACGCGGCCGAGGTTCAGGCGCTCCTGGCCGATGCTCCCGGCGGGAAGCGTGCCGAAGAGGGGAAAGGTCCCCGGGCCCTGGGCCAGGGTGACGTTGGAAACGGCGTCCTCAAGGCGCGCCGCGAATCCCTCGAGTGTCGCGCTGAATCCGCCGCGCCTCCAGGTGGCGCCGACCTCGGCGCTGTCGGCGTGCTCGGTCGCAAGGCCGGCGTTCGCTAGCGTCGTCGTGTTCCCCTGGCGGAACGGCCGGTAGAGCTCATTCAGGGTCGGCTGGCGGAAGGCGCGCTGGGCCTCGACGTGGAACTGGAGCTCCCTGGTCGCGTCCCAGGTGAGGCCCGCGCTCGGGCTGAACTCGGTCCCCGTCCGCGTCGGGTAGAAGTCCCCGAGGAGCAGCCTTCCGGTCGACATCGCCACGTTGCGCAGGTGCCCGTCGCTGTCCTCCCAGCGGTCGAGCCGGGCGCCCACGATCGCATGGAACGACGGGCCCAGGGGCTCGCTCTGCTCCGCGAACAGGCCCGCGAAGGTCTGGCGGCCCCCGGCGAAGCGCTGGTCCGCGTAGCTGTCCCCGCTGTAGGAATAGTCCTCGCGGGTCTCTCCCCGGATGTCCCTCACGTCCGCGCCGACGGTTGTCGCCCCGCCCCGCCCATCGGCCCATGTCGTCGATCCGGCGAAGCCGACCGCCGTCGTCGGCACGTCGAACTGGTCGCTGGCGGGCGTCTCCGCGGTCCGCGCCGCGTTGACCGAGCTGAAGGTCTGCGAGGCCGACTGGCCCTGCATGTACGTCGTCAGTGACCACGTCTCTTCCGATCCGATCTTTCCGGAAAGCGCGACCGACCCGAAGAGGAGCTTGAGCTGGTTCTGCTGGTAGGCGGTCCCGTTGTCGCGCCACTCCTCGTACCTGCGCAGCGTGACGACGACGCCCGCGTTCCCGAGCGCTCCCCGCCAGATCGCCGACTCGAGGTTGTGGCGGCTGGCGGCGTCAATGTCGACGGGGCCGCGGTTGTCCGGGGCGACGAGCACCGTCCCGTCCGTCGTAAAGTCCTCGCCGCGCAGTTCCAGGGTGCCCGGCCCGAGCGTGAGGGCCTGGGCGAGGTCCCCGCTGCGCGTGCCGAAGTCGCCGACGCGGGCCACGGCGTCGCCGGAACCCGCGGCCGGGCGCACGCTGAAGAGCTGGATCACGCCTGCCAGGGCCGCGTTTCCCCAGGCCGAGGCGCCGCCTCCCGGCACGATCTCGGCGGCCGCGAGCGAATCCACCGGGACAAGGCTCCAGGGGACCCAGCCTCCGAACGGGTCATTCAGGGGGACGCCGTCCAGGAGGACGAGCGAGCGGCTCGTGCCGCTTGGGCCGAGGCCCCGGAGCGACACCCCCTGCGTGGTCGGATTTGCCGTCATGCTGTCGTTGCGGCGGAAGAGGCTGAAGTCCGCGGACCCGCGAAGGGCGTCGTCGACCGTCAGCGAGGACGTGTCGTCGAACGCCGCCTCCCCGATGATCTCGACCGTGTAGGGAAGCTGGGAGAGCGGCTCGGGCGCGCGGGTCGCGGTGACCGTGACGGGATCAAGCACCTCGACCTGCCCGAACGCCGCAGGCAGGATCGCCAGGACCGCGAATGCTTGGATGGGACGCACCGGGTGTCATTCCTAACAAACGCCCGTGCAACAATCAACTCCGTTGGGTTCCGAACTCCCGGTATGGACAATCGCCGGTGACCGCGCTTTCTTCTGGGGGCCGATACCCCTCATGGCATTTGTCACCCCCTCGTCCGCCGCGGAAAGATATGACGTGATCGTCGTCGGGTCCGGCGCGGGCGGCGGCCAGGCGGCCTACACGCTCACGATGGACGGAGCCCGGGTCCTGATGATCGAGGCCGGGCGCAACTACGACCCGAGGAGCGAGACGCCGATGTTCCAGACGCCGGACAAGGCGCCCCTGCGCGGGGCCGCGACGCCCGACAAGCCCTTTGGCTTCTTCGACGCGACGATCGACGGCGGGTGGTCCGTCCCCGGGGAGCCCTATACCAACGCCTCCGAGGAGAAGGAGCGCCAGTTCTCATGGTGGCGCGCCCGCATGCTGGGCGGCAGGACGAACCACTGGGCCCGCCACGCGCTCCGCAACGGGCCCTATGACTACAAGCCGAGGTCGAGGGACGGGCTCGGCTTTGATTGGCCCATCTCCTACGAGGACGTTTCACCCTACTATGACAAGGTCGAGATGCTGATCGGGGTCTACGGCTCGAACAGCGGGCTCGAGAACACGCCCGACTCGCCCGAGGGCTGCCTGCTTCCCCCGCCCAAGGCGAGGATCGGCGAACTCCTCGCCCGGCAGCGCGGCCGCAAGCTCGGGATTCCCGTCATTCCCATCCGTCGCGCGGTCCTGAGCCGCCCGCTCGACCACCGGACGATACCCGCGAAGCTCCATCCCGGGAACGCGAGGGCGCAGCGCATCATCGCCGAGGACATGCAGAACCGGGCCGCGTGCTTCTGGGCCACGAGCTGCGGCCGGGGATGCTCGATCCGCGCCAACTACCAGTCGACGACCGTCCACCTGCCGCCGGCGCTGGCCACGGGACACCTGGACATACTGACGAACGGGATGGTGCGCGAGGTTTCGGTCGACGCCTCCGGGAAGGCGACCGGCGTCATCTACATCGACAAGGCGACCGGCCTCGAGCACCGCGCCTCGGCGAGGGCCGTCGTCCTCGCGGCGAGCGCATGCGAGACCGTCCGCGTCCTTTTGAATTCCAAGTCGGCCCAGTTCCCCGGCGGCATCGGCAACTCGGGCGGCCTCGTCGGCAAGTACATTATGGACACGGTCGGGGCCAACTGGAGGGGGCAGATCCCCCTCCTGGAGGGCCTTCCGCCGCACAACGAGGACGGGGCCGGCGGCCTCCATGTCTACGCCCCCTGGTGGCTCTACAAGGAGCAGCGCGCGGGCAAGCTCGGCTTCGCGCGCGGTTACCACATCGAGTTTGGGACCGGCAAGGGGATGCCCGGCGGCTACGCCCCGTTCACCCCCGACGTGGACGCGAAGACGAGCTTCGGCGTCAGGATGAAGGAGGATGCCCGCCGCTACTACGGCTCGCAGATCGGATTCTCGGGCAGGGGGGAGATGATCCCCAACAAGGACTCCTTCTGCGAGCTCGACCCCAAGGTCGTCGACAAATGGGGGATCCCGGTCCTTCGCTTCAGCTGGAAGTGGTCCGACCACGAGACCCGTCAGGTCGCCCACATGCAGAGGATGTTCGCCGACTGGATCGAGGCCATGGGCGGCGTCAACAAAACGCAGCCCGACCCCGACGGCCGCAAGGCCATCGAGCCCGGCGGCAGGGTGATCCACGAGGTCGGCGGCACCATCATGGGCACCGACGCGGCCACCTCCGTCACGAATCCCTGGTCGCAGACGTGGGATGTGAAAAACGTCTTCGTCGCCGACGGCGGCGTGTTCGCGTCGAACGCCGACAAGAACCCGACGCTCACCATCATGGCGCTCGCGTGGCGCGCGGCCGACCGCGTCCTTGACGAGATGCGCCGCGGAAACATCTGAAAACGGATAAACCGATGCACACCCCCCTCCCCGAACGCATGGACAGGCGCCTCGCGATCAAGTGGATGCTGGCCGCCGGCGCGGGTGCGATGCTTGCCGACCCCTTCTCCCTGGCCGCGTCGGAGGCAGCCGGGACCCCCGCGCCGCCGGCCGTCCCGGCGCGCGGCTACGGAATCGACCCGGACCTCGTGAAGCCCTACACGCCCGGCGACTACTGGCCGCTCACCTTCACCGATGCCGAGCGCCGCACGAGCACGGTGCTCTCGGACGTCATCATCCCGGCGGAGGGCGGGTGGCCCGCGGCCTCGTCGGTCGGGGTCCCGGATTTCCTGGACGAGTGGGTCAGCGCCCCGTACCCGAGCAGCGTCGCGGACAGGAAGACGATCACCGAGGGCCTCGCATGGATCGAGGCCGAGTCGAGCCAGCGCTTCGGCAAGGGCCTCTCCGACGCCTCGGGCGACCAGCGCGCCTCGCTCTGCATGGACCTTTCCGCGGAGGCGCCCGCCAATTCCCCGCTCGAGGCCGNNTACACGACGCCGGTCGGGATGAAGGACCTGGGCTACGTCGGCAACGTACCCCTCGCCCGCTTCGAGGGGCCGCCCGCCGACCTGGTCGCGAAGCTCGGGCTCACCGACGAGGTCGCCTGGTGAGCGGCCCCGCCTGCGACCCCAACGGGCGGAAAGACTTCGAATTGGACATTTGCGGCGCGGGCCGCTCCCTTTTTCAGCGCAAGCCCCATGCCGTTCGTCACCCCTGACTCCGTTTCCGACAAATACGACGTGATCGTGGTCGGGTCCGGCGCGGCCGGGGGCCAATCCGCGTACACGCTCGCGATGGAAGGGGCGAAGGTCCTCATGATCGAGGCGGGACGCACCTACGACCCCAGGAGCGAGACGCCGATGTTCCAGACGCCGGACCAGGCGCCGCTCAGGGGGGCCGGGAACCCCGACAAGCCCTTCGGGTACTATGACGCCACGATTGACGGCGGCTGGTCCGTCCCGGGGGAGCCCTACACGAACGTCTCGACCGAGAGGGGCCGCAAGTTCATGTGGTGGAGGGCGAGGATGCTCGGCGGCCGGACGAACCACTGGGGCCGCATCTCGCTCCGGAACGGCCCCTACGACTTCAAGCCCAGGAGCCGGGACGGGCTCGGGTTCGACTGGCCCATCGGCTACGAGGACGTCGCCCCCTACTATGACAAGGTCGAGATGCTGGTGGGGGTCTACGGGACGAACGAGGGCCTTGAGAACACCCCGAATTCCCCGGAGGGCGTGCTCCTTCCCCCGCCCAAGGCGAGGATCGGCGAGCTCCTGGCGAGGCAGCGCGGCCGCGGAATCGGCATACCGGTCATCCCGGCGCACCGGGCCGTTCTTTCACGGCCGCTCGATTTCAGGACCATCCCGGCGAAGCTCCATCCCGGCAACGCGAAGGCGCAGAAGGTGCTCGCCGAGGACATGCAGAACCGGGCGGCCTGCTTCTGGGCGACGGCCTGCGGCAGGGGCTGCTCGATCCGCGCCAACTACCAGTCGACGACGGTCCACATCCCGCCGGCGCTCGCCACCGGCAACCTGGACATCGTGACGGGCGCCATGGCGCGCGAGGTGACGGTCGACGCCGCCGGCAAGGCGACCGGGGTCACGTACGTCGACAAGGCGACCGGCCGCGAGCACCACGCCTCGGCGCGGGCGGTCGTCCTCGCCGCCAGCGCCTGCGAGACCGTGCGGCTCCTCCTCAACTCAAAGTCGGCCCTGTTCCCCGACGGCCTCGCGAACTCGAGCGGCCTCGTCGGGAAGTACATCATGGACACGGTCGGGGCCAGCTGGGGCGGCAACATTCCCCTCCTCGAGGACCTTCCGCCGCACAACGAGGACGGTGCGGGTGGCGACCACGTCTATACCCCCTGGTGGCTCTACAAGGAGCAGCGCGCGGGCAAGCTCGGCTTCGCGC
>PMSP01000104.1 GCA_003168315.1 Opitutaceae bacterium | reverse complement strand
GCGATGCACGCCGCCAGAGAAGTCCACCGGATCGTTCTTGATATTCGGTTCATGTTTGCCAGGTCCTCCAGGGTTCGGCCGCAGTCAGACCGCTCTTAAGTCGCACGATTGAAAGCGACTGGACGATGGCCAAGCACATCCTATGCCACGGGTGCGCGGGGCCGGGCCGGATCCCCGGCGACGGGAATGGCATCTGAGCTGCTCCCTTGGTCCGCGAATGCCGGACGAAAACCCGCCCAACGCCATGCCCGCGGGCTCGCTGCGGCGCAACTGCGTGAGCTTTGTCGAGAACCTCGCGCAGACCGCGGGTTCGATGGCCCCGTCCGGCGGCCTGACGATGTTCATCCCGCTCGTCTTCGCGAACGCCGGGAACGGAACCTGGCTTCTCTACGTGCCGGTGGCCGCGGGGTACGCGCTCCTTGCCGGCAATATCAACGTGTTCACCTCGCGGACGGCCTCGGCCGGCTCGTTCTCGACGTTCGCGGAACTGGGCCTCGGGCCATGGGCGGGCCTCATCGCCGGATGGACCTATTTTGCCACGCTCACCTTCGCTGTCGCCGATTGCGCGCCGAGCGTCGGCTTCTACGCGTCCGAGGTCGCATCGCAGCTCGGCATGCGGATGCCCGCATCCGCCGCCGTCTCGCTGGTCGCGGGCTCGGTGGCCGCCGCCTGGTGGGCCGCGCGGAGGGGGATCAGCCTCTCGACAAACCTGATGCTCGCAGTGGAATGTCTCTCCCTCGGCACGATGGTCGCCCTTGCCGTCCTTTTCATCGTCCACACCGGCAGGTGGTTCGACGCCGACCAGTTTCACCTCGCCGGCGTGAGGCCCAGGGGAATGCGCCTGGGGATCATCCTGGCCTTCATGAGCCTCACCGGGTTCGAGAGCGTCACGACTCTCGGGGAGGAGTCCCGGCATGCGCTCAAGGCAATTCCGCGCGCGATACTGTCGTGCATCCTCCCCATCGGCCTCATGTACCTGGCCATGGCCTATGTGGTGGTCATGGCCTTCAGGGGAAGCGGGCTCGACCTGGCGCAGACCCTCGTGCCCTTCAACTACCTGGCGGTCGCCGCCGGCTGGCCGCGCGTGGCCATCGTCGTCGGCATCGGCATCACGCTAAGTTTCTTCGCGTGCATGCTCGGCTGCATGAATGCCGCGGCCCGGGTGCTCTTCGCGATGGCCAGGCGGGGCCAGTTCTGGCACAGCTTCGGAGTGGCCCATCCCCGGAACGCGACGCCGCACAGGGCGATAGCGCTCGTGGGCGTCGTCGCCCTGGTCCTGCCGCTCGCCCTGGTGGCATTCGGCGTCCGGCTTGACGACTCGATGGCCTACGGCGCCCAGCTCGCGAGCCTGGGCTTCATCTCGACCTACCTCTGGGCGTGCATCTCGGCGCCTTTTTTCCTCAGGCGCCGCGGCGAACTGCGCTGGTTCCACGTCGCCCTCTCGGCGAGCTCCCTGGCGATATTCGGGATCGCCCTCGTCGCCAGCATCTATCCGGCGCCGCCCGCGCCGTGGAACGTGCTGCCCTACGTCTTTGCGGGAACCGTTGCCGCCGGGACCGCGCTCTCGTGGGCGCTTGGCGTGCAGGCTCGGCCGCGCGAGGCGGACCAGCCGGCCTAGAGGCGGTTTCCCATGCCCTACACCGCAGACCCAGGGCTCGCCGACTTCGTCAGGGAGCTGCCCAAGACCGAGACCCACCTGCACATCGAGGGCGCATGCCCCTACGAGCTCCTGAGGAAGCTCGACCCGGTCAAGCACGCCAGACCCCCGCCCTTCTGGGACGACAGCTACCGGTACAGGGACGGCCTGCACTCGTTCATGCCGCTCTACATCGAGTACTGCCAGGACTTCTTCACCTCGGCCGAGCGGTACCACCAGGCGTCCGAGATCATGCTGCGCAACTGCGCCGCACAGGGCTGCCGCTATGTCGAGACGAGCTTCCACCTCCCCACCGTCCTGTTCATGAGGGACGGGGGGGCGGATGTCGTGCGCGCGATCAAGTCGGGCGCCCCGCGGGGACTCGAGGTGCGGGTGTTCGCCGGGATGTCCCACAACGACTATGCCGGGGCGGGCAGGGACCTGATCGAGGATTCGCTCAAATGGCCCGAGCTGGACGGCCTCGACCTGCACGGCCTCGAGGACATCCCGCTGGAGCCGTGGACCGCCGATGTCTGGGCCCGTGCGCGCCTCGCCGGGAAATTCACCAAGGCGCACGCCGGGGAGTTCATGGGCCCGGATTTCGTCGAGCGCATCCTTGACGAGGTCAAGCCCCAGCGCATCCAGCACGGGGTACGCTCGGCGGAAAGCGCGGCGACGACCGCCCGCCTCATCAACGACGGCGTCGCGCTCGACGTCTGCCCCCTGAGCAATGTGAAGCTGTGCGTCCCCGGCGTGACATCGCTCGCCGCGCATCCCTTCCGCAGGCTGTTCGACGCGGGCGTCACGGTCACGGTCAACTCGGACGATCCCTTCTTCCTCGGCAACACGCTCAGCGAGGAATACTACGCGCTCCACTCAGTCCACGGATTTACCCCGGCGGAACTGGGCAAGGTCGCCGCAAACGGCTTCAAGGTGGCCCTGCTGCCGGAGCACGTCAGAAAGGCGCATCTCGCCGATTTGGCCGCGTACGTGACCCAGGCCGTCCTGGGAAAATGATCCTGGAGCCGGTTCTCACCGGGGAGTGGACTTGACCGGGTCCCTGCGAATCGGGTGTGAATACTTATTCACAATTTTTGAGGTTAAAAAATGCGTAAAAGGACCCGCGACTGGGAGTAAGTTATCGATCTCGCCTTAAAAGGCGTTGTGAACATGTGCGTTCGTTTGCGACGAGTAGCTCGGCATCAAACGAATTCAAAATGCTACGTAAAATCATGTATTTTTTGAAATCTACCGCGCGCAGGGTGAGTCCTATTCCCAACTCGCAATGATTCCGGGATCGCCTAAATGCCCCTCGATGCGCTCATGAAATCGGCTTGCGCATCCGTTGCTCGCCTCGCGAATTCGAGGGATTTCTCGAGGGAGAACGGGTCCGTTGGAGAGGGGATGGGAGCGGCGTGGGAAGCCTTTCGGCTATTTTTGCAGTAAACGTCCGCTTTTTATTCGAACTGATTTATCCCGCGCAGGCATTGCTGGAACCAAGGCGCACCCCTGCGCCGGACGTTCCCGTCATGGCTGAGCTGGAACCCATGCCTGAGTTGCAGATTTCCAACACTATTGACCGTCGCTCCGTCAGAGGAAGTGGCGGCATCTAACTGAGAAAGGACCCATCATGACACCCACCTATCCTGGTGTATACATTCAGGAGGCTCAGAGTCCCGTCCATCCCATAACGGGCGTTGCCACATCGATTGCGGCGTTTGTCGGCTATACCGACCAGGGAATAGACAACCGTGCGGAACAACTTTTCAGCTTCTCTGATTTTGAGCGATTGTTCGGGGGCTTGGCCTCCGACAGCGAGCTGAGCTACGCGGTGCAGCAGTTCTTCAGCAACGGCGGGACAGAAGCCTTTGTGGTGCGAGTGCCGAAACACGGGGCTTCCGCCGCGAACGTGAACATCGTCATGAAGAGTGCCTCAGCCAACGTTTGGACGTTTTATGCGCTTAGCAGCGGAAGCTGGGCCGACGGCAATCTGATAATTGACATAGACTTAAATGGGCTTGGGTCGCTGATTCCTGGAACGATACTTTCGGTGGCCGCCTCCGGCACCACCTTTACCGCGACAGGGTCTGGAACGCAGTTCAATACGCTTGAGGTGGGCAATTACCTGGTGTTCGCACAGGACTCGACGCACGGGTTCTACAAGATCCTGACAAAGACGGGCAATACGACCCTGACCCTGGACAAACTGCCCAATTTGTCACTCACCAGTCTTCCCGCTGTCGCGGTCGTCTATGAGGACAATCTCGCATGCAACCTGACCGTGACAAACCTTCAGGATGGAACCGTGGAATCGTTTCCTGACATTTCATTCGACAATAACGCCGCCAATTACGTGCAAGGCATCCTGAACGATCCGGACATCGGCTCGCAGCAGGTGAACGTGATTCCGCCGTCCTCATTCGTCGACGACCTCGGACCGGTTCCCACCGGCATCGTCGGCGCTCCTGTGTCGCTGTTCACCGTGCTCCAGCAGTTGTGCGGCGGAACGGCTGTCGCGGGCGGGACCGGCGCGCTCACTTCAGGCTCGTCCACGGTGACAGGCACCATCTTTGGGAGCCTAACTGCCGGGGAGCTGGTGATTTTTGACGCCGACCCGAATGCCACGCCGTATACGGTCAAGTCGGCGAGCGGCACCAGCCTGGTTCTCACCTCAAATTACACGGGGCCGACCGCTGCGACCGCTCACGCCGCCACGCTCCCGAGCCTTGCGGTGAGCGCCGCTTGGCCGGTAATCCTCACCATGGAGGCGCCAGTTCCGACACTCGCCCCGTTGCCCCTCACGGTAACGATACTGGCCGCGAACGTTAACGCTCCCCAGTCCTTCGCCGGTTTCGCCGCACAGCTGCAGCTGGCGCTCAACAACGCCCTGTCAGTCGCGCTACCAGGGGCCTCAGTGCAGGTCTCGGCCGTTAACTGGTGGGGCGCGCCCGCAATCAGGCTCACAGGAGTCCTCCCAGGCTACCCGGATGCCGTCTTCGGATTCCAAGCTCCGTCAAGCGGGAACGATCTTGCCAGCCTACTGGGCCTGGCAACGGCCAGCCTTCAAATCCAGAATGTCGCGCACTACGCGCTCGGCACGGGAGATCTTTTCCCGGTTGCCTCGGGCGCCTTGTTTCCGACCCAGGTCGCGGTGCCGGCTGCGCTAACGCAGTTCCCGGCGATCACGGGATCAGACGGCCAGGGATTGCCGATGACCGCGGACCTGATTGGGGACCAAGGTTTGTTCTCGGGTATCTACGCTCTCGAGAAAGTAGACCTGTTCAATATCCTTTGCATTCCGGATGCGACTCGCGCGACGCTTGGAAATCCGAACATCCAGGATCCCACCGTCGATCCCAACGCGATCTACGCGGCGGCGATTGCCTATTGCGACCAGCGGCGCGCCTTCCTCCTGCTCGATGCGCCCCCCAACATCAACACGGCAGCGGCGGCGATCGACTGGAAGTCGACGCTCCTGACAGTGAATGACGCCAATGGCGCGGCCTATTTCCCGCGCCTCCGTCTTCCCGACCCGGAAAACAACTACCAGCTCCGCACCTTTGCGCCCTGCGGCGTCGTGGCGGGCCTGTACGCGCGGATAGACGGGACGCGTGGCGTATGGAAGGCCCCCGCCGGTACCGAGGCAACCTTGTCGGGCGTGCAGACGATGACCTACAAACTCACTGACAACGAGCAAGGCTCCATCAATCCGCTCGGGTTGAACTGCGCCAGGATATTCCCGGTGTACGGCCCCGTCATGTGGGGCGCGCGAACCCTGGTGGGCGCGGATGTTGAGGCCAACCAGTGGAAGTACGTTCCAGTTCGGCGCATCGCCCTGTTCATTGAGGAAAGCCTGTATCGTGGCACCAAGTGGGTGGTCTTTGAGCCAAACGATGAACCGCTTTGGGCGTCCATCCGGCTCAACGTCTCCGCCTTCATGGATGGGCTATTCCGCAAGCAGGCATTCCAGGGAATGACCGCCGACCAGGCCTATTTCGTGAAATGCGACAGCGACACGACCACCCAGGCCGACATCGACCTGGGAATCGTCAACATCCTGGTCGGGTTCGCGCCGCTCGAGCCGGCGGAGTTTGTCGTGATCACCATCTCACAGATGTCCGGGCAGGCCCAATCCTAACCCGTGCGCAGCAACAAATAAAAGGAGAACACCATGGCCGAATTCACAGTCAACACCACGCGCTTTGATCCCTACAAGAACTTCAAATTCCGGCTCAAGTGGGACGGACGCTACGTCGCCGGCATCAGCAAGGCCTCCGCGCTCAAGCGCACGACGGAGGTCGTCAAGCACCGGGAGGGCGGGGACCCCAGCACGAGCCGCAAGTCGCCGGGCCGCACGGAATACGAAGCCATCACGCTCGAGCGGGGGGTCACCCATGACCCTGAGTTCGAGGCCTGGGCCGCCAAGGTCTGGCAGATCAAAGCGGGCCTCGGGGCCGTGGTCTCGCTCCTCGATTTCCGCAAGGACGTCATCCTCGACTTCTACAACGAGGCGGGGCAGCTCGCCATCAGCTACAAGATCTATCGCTCGTGGGTCTCCGAGTACCAGGCGCTGCCGGACCTGGATGCGAACGCCAACGCGGTGGCCATACAGCACATCAAGCTGGAAAACGAGGGCTGGGACCGGGACACCTCGGTGACGGAGCCCACCGAGGCAAGCTACACATCAACGCATGCATAGCCGTGCAGCCCGTGCCCGTCCGCGGGCACGGGCGCGCATGGGCACGTATCTCCCCTTCCAATGCGGTCGACGACACCGAGCTTTGGAAGCATGACCCCGCTGCGCGGCAGATTCCTGCTCGAGGCCTGGGATCGTGCTTCGGCGGCGGGCGACAGGGGCCGCGCGGCGGCGGTCCTGTCCGTGGCCCGGCCCGGGTCCACCCCGGCGGAATGGGACGCGGTCGGCATCCCGGAGCTGAACCTCGAGCTCGCCCGGCTGTGGCACCTGAGCTTCGGCGCCACGCTGAACGGCTGCCTCCCGTGCCCCCAATGCGGCGCGCGCCTGGAATTCGGGATGAGCGTGCAGGAGGTGATCCGGGAGCTTGAGGCCCAGTCCGCGGAGCCGACGCTCGGGTGGACGCTCGGGGATGACACGTTCTCCATGCGCATGGCGAACAGCCTCGACCTGGCGGCTGCGAGCAGCGAGGCCGACCTGGTGAAGGCGCGCCGGGTGCTCCTCGAGCGGTGCATCGAGGTGAACGGCAACCCCGCCACTGACGCGGGCGCCTCCGCCGCCCTGCGCGAATCCGAGTTTCTGGCGGAAACAAACTTTGAGCGGCTTCACCGGGCCGCAGAGGTCACCTGCCAGGTTCACTGCTTCGACTGCGGCCATTACGAGGCGGTTGACCTGGACCTGCCGCGTTTTCTCTGGGCGAAGGTGCGCCACGGCGCAGGCCGTCTCTTGCACGACGTGCACGAGCTGGCCTCAACCTACGGCTGGTCGGAGGACGCGATCCTCGGGATGAGCGAGCACCGGCGGGCGGGCTACCTGGAGATGGTCCGGTCATGAGCGACCTGCTGCAGCGACTTGTCGAGCGCAGCCGGGGCCCGCTGGCGCCCCTTCAGCCGATCCTGCCCTCGATCCACGCGCCGTCCCGGGACGGCGGCCCGTGGGAGGGCGACCGGCCCCGCGGCCTTCCGGCGGTTTCCGCACCGGAACCGGAGGTTTCCTTCGGACAGCCCGCGGCGAGCCCGGACCGTCGGGCCGATTCGCGCGAGCCGATCGATCCGCCAGCGCCCGCGGACGAGCGGGCTCCTGAGCGCACATCGGTCCCCAGCCCGGCGACTCGTGAGGAGACGATCCGGCCGGCGTCGGAATCCAAGGCATCGTCCCAACGGAGGAAAAAGGAAGCTGATCCGGCGCCGGTGGCGGAGAAACCCTCCGCCGCAATGCCGACCGATGCCGTCCGGAAGCCGGTTGCCGAGGTGAGTGCGTTCCCGCCAGTTGGAAAGCTACGCCCCGGCGAGGCATTTCCGGCGGCTCCCCCGTCCGCAGTGAAAACGGAGATTCCCGGCAGCCTACTGTCCAGGGCCGTCCACAGAACCGGCAGGAAGATCCAGTTCGCCGCGCCTGAATCGGTTCCCGGAGATCGGGATGCACGGGCTCCCGCAGGAAAAAAGGCGGCATTAGCAACGGCCGTTGCCCAGGAGCCGCCTACCACCCGCACGGAAATCCCCGCCGGCCTTTTCGCCAAGGCCAGCGCCCGCCTTGGAAAAATGACTTCCCGCGCACTTTCGGCGCGGGACGCAGAGCCAGCATCTCAGGTCGAGGAGCGGGCGCGGTTGCCGCGACCGGCGGCAGAACCGGCTTCGTCCCGGGGCGAGCGAGTCCCGGCGGCGCGCCAGCCCCCAGTCGAGGGGGCAGGGGATGCCTCCGGTGCTGAATCCGGGGCCGGCGCGCGGCCCGAGGATGGCGAGCGGGGAATGGTGACCGTGCCCGCGGGACAGCCCGTTTCCGGGCGTCGTGCCGATGCCTCGTCCCGGAATCCGCCTCGCGGCGGCGAAGCGGTCCCGTCGGTCGAGGTGCATGTGTCGATCGGCCACATCGAGGTGCGCGCCGTGCAGGCGAAAGCGCCCGCGCCGCGCAGGAAGGCCTATCGTCCCCGGGTGAGCCTGGGCGACTTCCTCAGCCGTCCCCACTACGGAGGCCCGGCATGAGCGACTACCTTGCCGTCGCCGGGATCAGCGCGGTTCTGAAATGGACGCTGCACAACGCCCTCACGGCCAACGGCCCGTCGGCGATCATGGACCCGTCCATCCCCGGCGTGAGCGTGGGGCCGCCCGACCTCATCGCGACGGGCGACGACGAGCCGGTGAAGTTGAACCTGTTCATGTACTATGCCAGCCTGAACCCGGCATTCAGGAACGTCGGCCTGCCATCGATGGACAGCCAGGGGCGCACGCTCAGCAACCCCCCGCTGGCCCTGAATCTCCACTACCTGGTGAGCGCCTACGGGAAGAACGAGTTCGACGGCGAGATCCTCCTCGGATGGGCGATGAAGGTGTTCCACGACAACCCGATCCTGTCCCAGAGCGACATCAACACGCTCCTGGGGCTGATCGCCGGGAGCACGCCGACGCCGGAGGTCCTTCTCCTCGTGAACACGACCCTGGCGAGCCAGGTCGAATCCATCAAGGTCACGCCCGAGACGCTCACGAACGACGAGATCTCGAGGCTGTGGATGGCCTTCCAGACCAACTACCGGGCCACCACGTCGTACCTCGTCACGGTCGTCCTGATCCAGAGCACGGCGACCGTGAAGTCGAACCTGCCGGTCCAGTCGAGGAACGTCGCGGCGATGTCGCTCCAGCCCCCGACGATCAACAGCGTCTCGCCGACGAGCGCCGCACCGGGGGACATGCTGGTCATGATCGGGGTGAACTTCCTGGGCGACGTCGCCACCGACACGATGGTGCAGTTTGACTCGGATCCCCCCGTCCCGGCGTCGTCGGTCCAGGACGCCTGCGTCCGCATCAAGCTGCCGCCGACGCTCCCGGCGGGCGTGCGCTCGGTGCGCGTCGTCCGCCAGGTGAGCTTTGGCATCCCGACTGATCCGCATACGGGCTTCTCGTCCAACTCGACGCAGTTCTTCCTCGTCCCGACGATCACCACCGCGCCGCCCATCAGCGCGGCCATCAACACCACGCTCACGCTCAACGTCACCCCCCCGGTCGGGCGCGAGCAGCAGGTGGCGCTCATGGTCGGGGACAGCTCCATCTCGCTGCCCGCCCGGGCGCCGGGCGCCCCGGATTTCTCCTCCACGCTGAGCTTCCCGATTCCGGGCGATTTCCCTTACACGGCCCCGCCGGTCGCGCTGCCTGTCCGCGTGCAGGTGGATGGCGCCCAGAGCCGGCTTACCCTGGACAAGACCACGGGGAGCCCGACCTTCGGGCAGTTTCTTCCCCAGGCGCAGATCACCGCGTGATGAAACCGCTCGCCATGGAACCGCAGCAAGCGTGGCTCTCGGAAGCCCTGGACCGGGTCTACCTGGCGATCACCGGGGGAGCCCCGGAAGCGCCGGAGGCCTCCGAGGGGCTCGTGCCGGCGGTGGACCCTTCCACGCCGCTCGATCACCTGAGGCGGGGCTTCGGGCTCAGCCCGTTCGAGTGCGACGTGCTGCTCCTGTGCCTCGGCGCGGAGATCGAGGGCCGCTTTGGGCAGGCCTGCGCCGCGGCGCAGAACGACCCCCGCATGACGTCACCGACGTTCGGCCTGGCGATGGGGGCGCTGCGCGATCCCCACTGGAGCGCCCTGGCGCGCGAGCGGCCCCTGCGCCACTGGCGCCTGCTCGAGGTCACGCCGGGCGACCGGCTGGTCGGCAGCCCGCTGCGGATCGACGAGCGCGTCCTGCATTTCCTGATCGGGCTCCCGTGCATCGACGAGCGGCTGGAGCCGACCGTGCGGCCGCTGGCCGAGCTGGATTCCGCGCCCTCCCCAGCCCAGGTGGATTGCGCGAAGGTGGCCTCGGGCTACTGGTCGGGATCGGACGCCGATCCCTCCCAGCGCAAGCCCGTCCTGCTGGTGGGCAAGAGAAGCTTCGAGCTGCGCCTGGTGGCCCAGGAGGCCTTCCGGGCGGTCGGGCTTCGCCCCCACGCCCTCAGGGCGGCGGACATCCCTTCACAACCGCCCGAGCGCGAGCAGCTGGCCCGGCTGTGCAGCCGCGAGCTGGTGCTCGGGGGCTGGTCCCTCTACCTGCAGTCCGACGACCTGGAGGGTGAGGACAACGCGCGGCTCGTCTCCGCCTTTATCTCGCAGCTCCACATGCCCGTGGCCGTCGAGGTCCGCGAGGGCTCGCCCCTCGAGCGGCTGGACGGCCTGCGGATCAGCGTTCCCGCGCTCGATGTCGCGGGGCGGAAGGTCCTGTGGACGGAGAGCCTCGGTGCGTTCGCGGAGGGTATGAACGGGGAGCTGGACCGCATCGCCGAGGGTTTCAATCTGGACGCTCCCGCCATCCGCCTGGCCGGCGCGGTCGTCCGGGGATCGGCCGCGGGCAGTCCCGATCCGGGCCACCTGGCCTGGCAGGTCTGCCGGACCCATGCGCGCCGGTCGCTTGACAGCCTCGCCCTGCGGATTGAGCCGAAGGCGACCTGGGACGACCTCGTGCTGCCGGCCCTGCAAAGCGGCGTCCTGCGCCAGATCATCGCGCATGTCCGCCACCGTCCGGTGGTGCACGGGCAATGGGGCTTCGCGAACAAGTACGGGCGCGGCCTGGGGGTCGCCGCGCTCTTCGCCGGCGGAAGCGGGACTGGCAAGACCATGGCGGCGGAGATCATCTCGGTGGAGCTCGAGCGCGACGCGTACCAGATCGACCTGGCCTCCGTGGTCAGCAAGTACATCGGCGAGACGGAAAAGAACCTGCGCAGGATCTTTGACGCGGCCGACGAGAGCGGGGCGGTCCTCCTCTTCAACGAGGCGGACGCCCTCTTTGGAAAGCGCAGCGAGGTCAAGG
>PMSP01000195.1 GCA_003168315.1 Opitutaceae bacterium | reverse complement strand
GAATCACCAGCAAAAATCGTTGACCAGCCTCCTTCCGGTCGCGCTTGCATTCCTCGGCTTCGCGGTCGCCGGCAGTGCGCAGACGATCCTTCCGGACCCCACCGCGGGCCAGCCCTATTCGTTTCAGGTCGTCACCAACCCGCCCCAGCCAGCGGGCACGGTCTACACGGCTGACGGGCTGCCGGCGGGGCTTTCCATCAACGGATCGACGGGGGTCGTCAGCGGCACGACGGGCACCGTGGGAACGTTCAACGGGAATTTACATCTGGCGCTGGGCTCGGCGACCAACCCCTACCCGTACCAGATAACCGTGGACGCCGCTCCGGGGTCGCCGACGATCGCCGGCACCGGGTCCCTTTCCGGCACGGTTGGGACGGCGTTTCTCTACACGATAGCCGCGTCAAACGCCCCAACGAGCTACAACTACGCCCAGCTGCCCCCGGGCCTTGCCTCGTCGGGAGCCCAGATAAGCGGAACCCCGACGACGGCCGGGCAGTTCTTCACGTCAATCAGCGCGAACAACGGGGCGGGCCAGGGAACGATCCTCGTCTTCATGTTCACGATCAGCCCGGCGGGACCGCTTCCCGGCATAACCAGCGCCGCGCTGGTTTCCAGTCCAGCCGGCGCGCCGCTGAGCTATGCGATCACCGCTTCAAACAGCCCGACATCCTTCTCGGCGACCGGGCTCCCGTCCGGACTGTCGCTCGACATGACCAGCGGGCTCATCAGCGGCACGCCTTCGGCGCCGCAGGTCGCGAGCGTGGCCATCACCGCGACCAACTCCTTTGGCAACAGCCTTCCCCGGAACCTGATTCTTACGATCGGGGATTTCTCGACAATCACGAGCTCGGCCACGATCACGGGGCCGGCCGGAGCCAGCTTCTCGTACACGCTCACGGCAAGCAACAGCCCGGAGCTGCTTGTCCTGACGGGGTTTCCGGCCGGGCTCTCGTTCAACTCCGCGACGGGAACGCTTTCGGGCACCCCGACGACGGCGGGGACCTACACGCTGACCGCAAGCGCCAACAACGCGCTCGGCGCAGGCCCCCCCACGGCCATCACGCTTGCCGTGACCGACCCTTCCTCGGGCACCGCCGGCATGACCGCGCCCCTGATTCTCACAGAGCCCCAGCCCCAGTCCGCAACCGTGGGTTCCTCGGTGCAGTTTTCGGTGACCGCGGTAGGCTCGGGCGCGCTGAGCTACCAGTGGTCGCTCAACAACATTCAGATTTCCGGCGCGACCGCCTCCACGCTGTCCATCGCCTTTGTCAACGCGACGGACGCCGGGAACTATACGGTCGCTGTGTCGAGCAAGCTGGGCAGCGTTGAGTCGGCGCCGGCGAGCCTGACGACCCTCTCGCTTTTTGTCCCTCCTTCGATCACGGCGCAGCCCTACAAGAACTCGGCCACCGTCGGCTCCCCGGCGAGCTTCATGGTCGGCGTGTCCGGCTTTCAGCCGCTGACATACCAATGGCTGCTGGGCGGGGCGCCGATCGCGGGCGCCACGGAGGCGACGCTCACATTGCAGAACGTGCAGAACTCGGACGCGGGCACCTACTCGGTTGTAGCGAGCAACCCGGCCGGTTCGGCGACGAGCATCGGTGCCGTGCTGACGGTATTCCCGGTGGCCTTCGCGCCCATTTACCAATACCAGCCGAGCCCGACCTCCGTCACGGCAGGGGGCACCGCCACCCTGATTGTTGGCGTCGTCGGATCGCCCCCCATAACCTATCAGTGGTCAAAGGGTGGGGTGGCCATCCCGGGGGCGACTTCGTCGAGCTTGACCTTCGTGGACGCGGCGCCGGCGGACGCGGGGGTCTATACCGTGGTGATCACGGACGGGGCCGGGGAGCTGACCACTTCCGGGGCCGCGCTTGCCGTGATGCCCGCCGGAGGCCCGCCGGTCACCATGTCCATCCAGCTTCAACCGGCGCCCGTCTCAACGACTGTGGGCGGCGTCGCGACCTTCACCGTGGCGGTCACCGGCGATGCCTCGATCACATACCAGTGGAGGAAAAACCAGGCCCCGATAGCCGGGGGCACAGGCCCATCGTTCACCATCTTCGACGTGCAGGCCTCGGACGCGGGGACCTACGACGTCGAGGTCGCCAATGGCTTCTCGGCCGACATCTCGGTCCCTGCCGCACTGATCGTCACGCCCGCGGGGACGCCCAGCCATCTGACCAACGTCTCGGCGCGCGGTTTCAGCGGGACCTCGGGGCAGATGCTGATCGTGGGGCTTGTGGTGGGAGGAACGGGCACCGAGGCGGCGCTCGTGCGGGCGGTCGGCCCAACTCTCGCCAATTTCGGCGTGACCGGCCTGCTGGCCGACCCCCAGCTCACAATCTTCGACTCAAGCCAGGAGGTCCTGGCCTTCAACGACAACTGGGGCGGGACAGCCGCGCTCTCCGCGGCGTTCGCTCAGACAGGCGCATTCGCCCTGCCCCCCGCCTCCCTGGATGCAGCCATCCTGACGAGCCTTCAGCCTGGCTCGTATACGGCGCAGGTGACGGCGGCGAACGGCGCGACAGGCGTGGTGCTGCTGGAGGCGTATGACGCCGACACGGCCGCCGCTCCAACCGCGCATTTCATCAATGTGTCGGTCCGCGGACTCGCCGGCGGCGGCTCCAATGTGCTCACGGTCGGGTTCGTGATCACCGGACCCTCGAGCGAGACGCTCCTCATCCGGGGCATCGGTCCCTCCCTTGCGGCCTATTCGGTGGCTGGGCCCCTGGCGTCCCCGCAGCTGACCGTCTTCGATTCGAACCAGGGCGTAGTGAGCTCCAACAACGGCTGGGGCGGGACGGCCGCGCTCCAGGCGGCGTTCAGCGCGGTGTCGGCATTTCCGCTCTCGGCGACGTCCATGGACTCGGCGACCCTTGTGACACTCCCTCCCGGCGCCTATACGGCGCAGGTGAGCGGCGCAAACGGCTCCACCGGCATCGCCCTGCTCGAGGTTTACGAGGAGCCATGATCTGGTTGCGCAGCCTCAGGCGAAGGGTCGGGGTCGGCCCGCGGCACCGGACGCCCTGAGCCTCAAACTTGTCGAAACTTTGCGCCTACTGGACGCGGCTCCAGAGGGTGCGATATGCGGCGACCCACTCGCTGAGGCTGGTGCCGCGCGCATTGAGCTCGGTCTCGATCTGCCTGCTCTGAACCGGGTCGCTGGTCGCCTCGGGCTCCCAAAGGAGGAGTGCCAGAGAGTGGAATATCCGCTGGCGCGGATGACGCCAGGGCGTCGGCCTCGCCCGCAGCCTGAATCCATCGGCGCGCAGGTTGAGAAGCACGTTGAAGAACAGCGACGATCCGGGGCATTTGTCGCACGCGCTGTCCACGTATGCCCGTGCCGAGGAAAAGGTGCGGCCGAGGCGGCGCGCCTCGAGCCAGAGCCAGCATTTCAGTGCGAAGGCGGTGACCTCGCCGTGCCTCTTGATGAGCGCCTCGCGCGTTATCGCCCCGGACTCCGGATGAAGCTTGAATTCAACGCCCATGGCGTGGTGCCGGAGCGCGGCGTCGAACCACACCGAGTGCTTGCTTCTGGCAAGCTCCTCCAGGCGGCGGTGGCGCTCCGTGCAGCTCCAGTGGTAGCGCCCAAACGCCGTCAGCACGGCGTCGCCGCATGCGAGCTGCGCCTTCGCCACGTTTCGCCTGACGAAATCGGCGGCCGTTTGCGTGAAGGGCTCCCGCTCAAGCTGGACGCGGGAGAAGAGCAGGCCTGAGCAGCGGTTCATGAGCAGGCGCGTCGCCTCGGACTGCGGTATGTTGCCGGGACAGCCATGAAGGCCCCAGCCGGCCGCGAGATCCCCGGACGCGCCGCCCCATAGGAACCGGTGCCCGGCGGCGAGATCATAGGAGAACATGCTCACGGGGCGGGCCGCCAGTTCCGTCAGCGACGTGATCTTGAACTCGACTTCCGCGTCGGCGAGATGGGTGAGTATCTCACCCAGGACCTCGAGACGGCGGCGGTAGCGGATCTCGTTGACGTGGCGGTTTCCCCTGAGGGCGACGTAGAACTCCAGGTCATTGTAGGGACGGTCGCCGGAGCTGCCGCGCAGGACTCCCCCCTCGCCCCGGCCGTAGCCCCCGCCGAGTATCACGGCCTCGAGCTTGCGCGGCGCAATGAGCCCGCGGATGCCGCTTACGATTCGGGCGCATGTGCGCTCGAGGTGCCACTCAAGCGCGTCGTCGCCGTCGAGCGTGAAGCGCTGCCGCCGGGCGTTCTCGGCGCCGGGCGCCGACGGTCCGACCGCTGCACGGTGCGTTTTCTGGTCTCCGGCGGTCATCAAAGCACGTGATCCACCCCATGCATCTGCCTCCCGACGCGAAGCCCATGCATGCGGCCGAGCCGCTGCTGCCACCTGATGCCGAGAGCCCCCGTGAACTGGCGAAGCCGGCCCTTTCGCAGGCAGAAGCGCAGGTCTCCCAATGCGTCGCGCAACCAGCCCAGGAACAGCCGGCGCGCGCTGGATCTCCCTTCGGTGCCGGTGCCGACGGCGGAAAGCGCCCAGGCCTCGCCAAAGCTGCGCTTGTAGGACTGCTGCGGGGTGTAGTTGTGCGAGTGCATGACGACCGAGCTGGGGCAGTACGAGATGAGGTAACCCTCGGCGAGGCACCAGCGGGTGTATTCGACGTCCTCGGAGTACTGCATGGTCTCGCAGAACCCGCGGCGGCCCCACGCGTCCCGGCGAAGGCCGCTGCTCACCATGCTGAAGAAATTCTCCCACTGGGCCGATTCACGGCCGGTGTCGAAGCACCTTTCATAGTCGCGCGCAAAGACCGCGGCGCAATCCGGTCTGGGAACCTGGCGGCCGAACACCGCCGCCACCTTGGGGTCGGCGAGCGCCGATACCAGGGGCCCAAGCCAGCCGGGGCCCTGGGGGGTGGCGTCGGCGTTGAGAAATACCACGCGCTCGTGCCGTGCAAGCGCCATGCCTTGGTTCAGGACCCTGCCCGGCCTGTACTCGTGCGGAAGCATCTGCACGAAGTGCGCGGGCCTTGCCGCGCGGATCATTTCCACGGATCCGTCGGTGGAGCCCGAATCAAATGCGATGAGCTCCCAGTTCCGGTGCGTCTGCGCCTTGAGCGCGTCCAGTGTGGATCGCAGCGCCCACCCCTCGTTGAAGGAGCGCAGGACGATGCTGACGAAAGGCTCTTCCATGGCCCACAATCTAACCGAGGCGCGGCCTCGCGGAAATGGGGTGATTACCGCCCACAATGGGGGTGCAGACCCGCTGGCCGTCCGGGGTGCGTTTGGGTCATAATGCTTCCGACATTCGATCAGCCGTATGACCATTCCCAAGAACGATTTGCCTATCACCCTATCGATTGGCATCATGGCCTGGAACGAGGAGACATCCCTGGGCCCGATGCTGGCTTCGCTGCTCGGGCAGTCGGTCTTTGGGCGCCTTGCCGCGAGGGGCGAGGGGTGCGAGATCGTCTGCCTTGCCAACGGCTGCACGGACAGGACGGCAGACATCGCCGCGGCCGCCTTCTCCAAGATGAGGCGCGAGCAACCTGCCCATCACGGGCTGAGCGCGCGAGTCGCCGAGATTCCCGAGCCGGGCCGGAACAACGCTTGGAACAGGTTCGTCCACGAGTTCTCAGCCCGCGAGGCGCGGTACATCTGCCTCATGGACGCCGACATTATCTTCAACCAGCCCGAAACGCTCGAGCTCGT
>PMSP01000246.1 GCA_003168315.1 Opitutaceae bacterium | reverse complement strand
TCATGAGCGAGATCAGCGCCCTTTCGAAGACCAAGAAATGACCCGGGACCGCGACGAGCTTCGTCGCCTTCACTACATCAACGCGCTCTTCGCGCACGTGACGGGGCGCGACCTGTACCTCGCGAACCAGATCAAGTCGGCCATCGCGTTCACGCTGGCCGACCTTGAGGCCAGGACCGCCGCCGACCCCACCCTCGCCGAGACCTNNGCCGCCGCGGCGCGCCTCCTCGGGAAGCTCCACTCGCGGCTCCCCCGCCACGGCTTCTTCCACTGGGACGCCTCGCGGACGCTGCACTCCGGGACGCAGCTCTTCGCGCGGGCGGAGGTGATGGCGGGCCTGAAGGAGCTGGCGCCGTTCCGCGAGTCGACGCTCCTCATCACGAACCTGCGGCCCGCGGTCCTTCCCCCGAAAAAGCGCGAGACGCCCCGACGCCGCCGCGAATACGACGACCTCCTCGGGTTCCTGAGGGAGCTCACGGCGGCCCGCTCGCCGTCCGGCGCGGACCTGACGCTCCTGTTCCTGTAGCCGGCCGGGGTCGGTTTGGATTCGCCCGGCCGGGAAAAACTTGGCTTCCTTGGGGCCGACATGACAAAGACCCTCTTCCAGAAGATCATCGACCGCGAGATTCCCGCGAAGATCGAGCACGAGGACGACCGCTGCATCGTGATCCGCGACATCCAGCCGCAGGCTCCGGTCCACCTCCTCATCATTCCGAAGAAGACGATCGCGCGCCTGTCCGACGCCGGCCGGCAGGACGAGGCCCTCCTCGGCCACCTCCTGCTGGTCGCCGGCGAGCTCGCGAAGGGGCTGAAGCTTGAGAAGGGCTTCCGGATTGTCGTCAACAGCGGTCCGGACGCGGGCGAGAGCGTCCCCCATGTCCACGTGCACCTGCTCGCCGGCCGCCAGATGGCGTGGCCCCCGGGCTGAGGCGCGGTCAGGCCGCCCCGCCCGTGCCGTAGGACCCGTCGGGCCGCCTCGCGACGAACCCCTTGGCCTCGAGGAGGACGAGCGCGGCGGCGACGCCCCCCTGGGCGAGGCCGGTCTGAGCCGACAGGTCGGAAGTGGAGAGGGTCGCCTCGCCGCGCAGGTGGTAGAGTATCCTCGCCTCGTCGGGCCCGAGTCCCTGCGACGCGTCGGCCGCCGCGGCGGCGCCCGCGAGCGGCGCGGGACGGAGGCCGCCGAGGTACTGGATCTCCTGCAGCACGTCCTCGACCTTGGTGAGTAGCGTCGCCCCGTCCTTGATCAGCTGGTTTGACCCCCCGCTTGTCGACTGGTCGATCCGCCCCGGGACGGCGAAGACGAGTCGCCCCTGCTCGCCGGCGAACCTCGCGGTCGTCATGGCGCCGCCCCACATGTCGCTTTCCACGACGATAACGGCCTCGCAGATGCCGGAGACGACGCGGCTGCGCATCGGGAACGAGTCGCGGTCGGCCGCGCGCCCGAACGGGAACTCCGAGAGGACGGCGCCCGTCTCCGCGATCCTCCGGTAAAGCGCCAGGTTCTCCGGGGGATAGATGACGTCGATCCCGGTCCCGAGGACGGCCGCGGTCCTGCCGCCGGCGGACAGGGCGCCCTCGTGCGCGGCCGTGTCGATCCCCCGGGCCAGCCCGCTGACGACGCAGAACCCGCGCTGCGCGAGCTCGGCGCCCAGGCGCCTCGCGACTCCCTGGCCATAGGCGGTGGCGCGCCGGCTCCCGACTACCGCGACGCAGGGGTTGTCAAATGGGTAGTTGCCTTTTCGATACAACCCGATCGGGGGGTCGTGGATCTCCGACAGGAGCGCGGGGTAGCCCGGCTCCCCGCGGGTCAGGAAGGCGACCCCGCTCGCCTTCATCTTCGCCTCCTCCCTGGACGGGTCAAAGTGCGCGCGCCAGTCCCGGATCGCGGTGACGAGGCCGGGCCGGGAGCCGAGGACGGCCTCCAGGCTCCTGCGGTCGCCGGAGAGCGCCGCGGCGGGGTCGCCGTCGAAGCCGTCCAGAAGCTGGTTAAGCCCGATCGGGCCTATCCCCGGCAGGGCGTTCAGCGCCAGGAAAGCCTGCTTCTCGGTCAGCTCGCTCCGCATGGGCCCGACTCTCGCAGGGCCGGAGCCAGGAAGTCGAGCCACTCGAGGATCTGGACCGCCGTCTGCCCGCGCGCGCGGGCGAGGTGGTCGGCGGCGATGCCGTGCCACGCCGCCGCCCGGCACGCGGCGAGGAGCGGGTCCGAAGGCGTCTGGGCCAGGAGCCCGCCCGTCAGGCCGGCGAGGAGGTCACCGCTGCCGCCCCTGGAGAGGACCGGGCCTCCGAAGAGGGCATGGTACACGGCTTCACCCGAGCAGATGCGGGTGACCGGCCCCTTGGCCACCACGACGGCGGGGAGCGAGCGGCTGAGCGTGCGCAGGGCGGCGCCCTTGGAGATCCGCTCGAGCTCGCCGGCATGGGGGGTCAGGATCCGGCGGGCATTGCCCACGCGGACAATGTCGGGCTGGAGCGCGTCGGCGTCGATCACGAGCGGGACATGGGCGGCCTTGACGACCGCGAGCGCCAGCTTGTGCGTCTCGGGGTCGCGCCCGAGCCCCGGCCCTATCGCGAGCGCCGTGGCGCGCTCGGCGCCCTTCAGGATCTTCGCCAGCCCGCGCCGTGAAAGGCCGCCGCCCGGCGTCTCGGGCAGCCCGATCCACATGGCCTCCGGGGCATGCGCCGCGTAGACCGGCGCCAGCCGTGCGGGGACGCATGCGGTCACGAGGCCGACGCCGCTCTTGAGCGCCGAGAGGGTCATCATGAGGGCGGCGCCCGGAAAGCCCTCGGACCCGCCCACGACCAGGAGGTGTCCCTGGCTGCGCTTGTCGGACGAGGCCGGCCTCAGGCCCGAGAGCGGCTCGAGTATCGAGGAGATGAGGACGCGGTCCCCGCCGCCCCTCCCGTCCGCCTCTTCCGCGTCGAAGAACCCGAGGTCAAGATAACGGGGACGGCCCGCGTTCGCGCAGCCGATGACGGGCGCCTTGACCGACCCGGTGGCATAGGTGAAGTCGGCCCTGTAGGCGCCCTCCTCGTCAAGGCCGGTCGGGAGGTCTATGGACGCCCTGAAGCGGATCAACCGGCCCGCGTCGGCGGCTAACGCGGCGCGCGCCTCGGGGGGAAGCGGCGGCCGGTACTGGAAGCCGAATATGCCGTCGATGCTGAGCTCGTACGAGGGCGAGAGGGCGTCCACGCCGACCGAGCGGGCGCGGGAGCGCCCGGCCTCGCACAGGCCCCGCCAGGCGCGCGATGCGAGCGGCTTCAGGTTCCTGGGCCCAAAGGCAAAGAGGACGTCCGCGGTGGCCCTCGGAAACCTCTCGAGGATCTCGCGCGCCGCGATGAGGGCGTCGCCGGCGTTGTTTCCCTTGCCGGCAAGGACGAGGACGCGGGCCCCGGCGGGAAAGCTCCCGATCTCGGAATAGTCCCGCAGCATGGCCTCGGCGGCCGACCTTCCCGCCTGGAGCATCGCCTTCCATTCCCTGCGCTCGTCGCCCCCAAGGAGGCGGACCTCCAGGGCCCCGGCGTCGGCCGGCGACAGGACGGGGACGCTCGGAATCGAAGGGGCGGGCACGGCTCTCATTTTCCCTCCTCGGGCTTGGGAGTCGGGTTCAGCGCGTCGTGCGCCCCCTGGGCGATCGCGTTCCAGTTCTGCCTGCTGACGGCGTCGATCCACTCCTGCCTCTGGCGGGCGGTCTCCGTGAACTGGAGGGGCGAGTTCTCGGCGACTCCATGCGTGAGGAGCGGCTGCGTCAGCCCGGGGATGGACCGGAAAAAATAGCCGTTGGCGTTCCTGACGACCTCGTAGCAGTCGGAGAAGCTCTTCGTGTCCGAGTCCCAGAGCGCGACCTCGGTCCGGTCGTCGTTCCACACGGCGAACTTGTCCCACTCCGTGAACACCGCCTCGATGGTCGTCATCCGCGGGGCCTCGGGGGCCTTCGCGGGTTTCGGGGCCTCCTCGACGGCGGCCCTCGGGGGCGGCGCGGGGGCGGGCTTCGGGAGCGCCAGGACCGAGAGGGCACCCAGCACAAAGCCGAGCGTGATCCAGGAGGGGACCTGCGAGGGCTTGCCCGGGACGGGCTTCTGCTGGGCTTCCTCTTCCATCGGCCTAGGGAGTGGGGGCTTGGGCCCGGACAAGCGCGGCGACGGCCATCGCGACCGTGGCGGTGTGGGAAAGGGTCAGGAGGACATGGGTCGCGCCGGCGTCCCTGAGGAGCGCCTGCCCCTTCTCGTCAAGCCGGACCAGGGGTTGGTTGCGCTCGCCGTGGTACACGGACACGGATCGCCAGCCGAGCTCGGCGCCTATCCCCGTCGTGAAGCTCTTGGACACGGCCTCCTTCGCGGCGAAGCGCGCGGCGAGGTGCTTGTGGGGCTGTGACATCCTGGAGCAGTAGGCCCTCTCCTCGTCCGTGAACACGCGCGCGAGGAAGCGCTCCCCCTGCCGCTCGAGGACCCCCCGGATCCTCTCGACCTCGATCACGTCGGCCCCGAGGCCGACAAGGATCCCGCCGGGTGGAAGCCGGAGGTTCATGGGTTCATCCGCGCCTTCATCTCGCGGACGGCCTCCTCGATCCCCGTGAACAGGGCGCGGCTGAGGATGCTGTGGCCGATGTTCAACTCGTTAAGGTGCGGGAGTGTCCTCACCTCGGCAATGTTGACGTAGTTGATGCCGTGGCCGGCGTTGACCTTGAGGCCGAGCCCGTGGGCGCGCACGGCGCCGAGCTTCAGGCGCTGGAACTCCGCCGGGCGCCGGTCGGTCGCATAGGCGTTGGCATAGGCGCCGGTGTGCAGCTCGACGACGGGCGCCCCGAGCTTCGCCGAGAGCTCGATCTGGGCCTCGTCAGGGCCGATGAAGAGGCTCGCCTCGATCCCGGCGGCCCCCAGGGCGTCGATGCACGCCTTGACGGCGTCCCTGGCCCCGACGACGTCAAGGCCCCCCTCGGTCGTCACCTCCCTGCGGTTCTCCGGCACGACGCAGACCGCCTGGGGCATGATCTTGAGCGCGAGCGCGATCATCGCCGGCGTGCAGGCCATCTCGAGGTTGAGCCTCGTGGACGGCCTCTCCCGCAGGCGCCAGACGTCCCGGTCCTGGATGTGCCTGCGGTCCTCCCTCAGGTGCACCGTGATCCCGTCCGCCCCCGCCCGCTCCGCCGCGTCGGCAAGCGCGACCGGGTCCGGCTCGGGCGTCCCCCCGCCGGCCTCCCGGTAGCGGGCCTGGCGCAGGGTCGCGCAGTGGTCGATGTTGACCCCGAGGAGAATCATCCGCCCATCGAAGCAAAGTTAGGCCCCACGGCCAACCTTCAAAACGAGCCCGCCCCGGCCCTCAGGTCCTCTGGGCCATGGGGACGTAGTCCCGCTTGACCGGCCCGACGTAGATCTGCCTCGGGCGGTAGATGCGCCCCTTGGGATTCGCGGCGACCTCGTGCCAGTTGGCGATCCATCCCGGCGTGCGGCCGATGGCAAACATGACCGTGAACATGCTGGTCGGGATACCGAGGGCGCGCATGATTATCCCGCTGTAGAAGTCGACTTTCGGGTAGAGCTTGCGGGACAGGAAGTAGTCGTCCTTCAGGGCGGCCTGCTCGAGCTTCCTCGCGATATCAAGGAGGGGGTCCTTGATCCCCAGCTTGTTGAGCACGTCCTCGCAGGCCTTGCCGATGATCTTGGCCCTGGGGTCGAAGTTCTTGTACACGGCGTGGCCGAAGCCCATCAGGCGATTGCCCTTGGTCCCCAGCTTGGCCGCCGCGATGAAGCGCGTGCCGTCGTCGTGCTCGTCATGGATCGACTGGAGCATCTGGACGACCGAGACGTTCGCCCCGCCGTGGAGGGGCCCGGAGAGGGCGCAGATGCCGGCGGAGAGGGACGTGAAGAGGTTCGCCGCGCTGGATCCCACCGTCCGCACGGTCGCCGTCGAGCAGTTCTGCTCGTGGTCGGTGTGGAGCAGGAAAAGCAGGTTGAGCGCCCGCGCCACCTCGGGCTCGGCGACGTAGTCCTTGTACGGCTCCGAGAACATCATGTGCAGGAAGTTCTCGCAGAACGGCAGGTCCTGCTTCGGGAAGACGTGGGGGAGCCCCTTCTGGTAGCGGTAGATCATCGCCCCGATCGTCCGGACCTTCGAAATCGCCATCGCCGCGGCCAGGTCGAAGTTCGCGAGGTCCTTCTCGAAGTTGTTCGTCGCCAGCTGGGGGTAGTGCGCCGCGAGGGAGGCCACGATCGAGGAGAGCATCGCCATCGGCGGCGCGTCCTTCGGGAACCCCTCGAAGACCCTCTGCATCTGCGTCTCTATCGCCGCGTTCTGGCGCAGGCGCATCCCGAATTCCTTGCGTTTGACCGCGTTTGGAAGGTCGCCGTAGATGACAAGGTAGGAGGTCTCGACGAAGTCGCTGTCGTGGGCCAGCTGCTCGATGGGGATCCCGCGGTGCCTGAGTATCCCGTTCTCCCCGTCCAGGAACGTGATGGCGCTCTCGCAGGAGCCCGTGTTCCCGAAGCCCTGGTCGTAGCATATAAAGCCCGTGTCCGAGCGCAGCTTGCGGATGTCTATCGCCTTTTCGCCCTCCGTCCCCTCGAGGACCGGGAGCGGGTACTCCTTGTCGTCCAGCTTGACTGAGGCAGTGTGGGCCATAACACATCCAGCCAAGCTAGAAACGGGCCGCTTGCAAAGAAAAGTTCGGCCCGCCCCTGATGAAATCGGGGGCCTTATCGCTTGATTGGCGGGGCTGCGGCAATTGCCGCGAAATTGCGATAGATCTGTAACCCTTTTGCCTGGCTCTTCTCCGGATGGAACTGCGTGGCGAAAAGACGCCCCCGGCCGAGCGCCGCGACGAAGGGAGTGCCGTAGTCGCATTCCGCCAGGACATAGCCCCGGTCCCGGGGAACGCAGTGGAAGCTGTGGACAAAATAGAAGGATTCTCCGTCGTCGGCCAGGGCCTGCTGGAGCGGGCTCCCCTCCTGCACGAAGCGGATCGTGTTCCAGCCCATGTGCGGGATCTTGAGGGGCGGGGCGACCGTGAAGCGCACCACCCTGCCCGGGATGATCCCGAGACCCATGATGCCCCCCTCCTCCGACCGCTCGAAGAGCGCCTGCATGCCCAGGCAGACGCCGAGGAAGGGCCTGTCCTGGCGGATCCATTCGCGGACCGTCGCGTCGAGGCCCGAGTTCCGCAGCGAGAAGACGCAGTCGCGGAGCGCCCCGACACCGGGAAGAACGAGGCCCTCGGCGCCGGACGCGGCGACCTCATCGGGCGTGCGCACGACCCTCGGGGACGCGCCGACGGCCTCGAGGGCCTTGGTGACGCTCCGCAGGTTGCAAATGCCGGTGTCGATGACGGCGATGGGCACGCTCATCGGTGGGGGGCTACAGCGTGCCCTTGGTGGTCGGAAGGAGGTGTGAGGCGCGCGGCTCGATCTGGGTCGCGGCATCCAGAGCCCTGCCGAGGCCCTTGAAGATGGCCTCCGCGATGTGGTGGGGCTCCTCGCCGTACACCAGCGCGACGTGGAGGTTCGCGCCGAGGGCGTTGCTGAAGGCCCGGCAGAATTCCTTCACGAGGACCAGGTTGAAGTCCCGGACGAACATCGAGGGGGACTCCACCCGGTACTCCAGGTGCGGCCGGCCGCCGAGGTCCACGACGACCCGCGCGAGGGACTCGTCCATGGGAAGAATGAAGAACCCGTACCTGCGGATCCCGACCTTCTCCCCCAGGGCCTTCTTGAAGGCCTGCCCCAGCACGAGCCCGACGTCCTCCACCGTGTGGTGGTAGTCGACGTCGACGTCGCCCTTGGCCTTGACCGATAGGTCGAAGAGCCCGTGCTTGGCGAAGAGCGTCAGCATGTGGTCGAAAAAGGCGACGCCGGTGCTGATCTTCGACTCCCCGGTCCCGTCGATGCCCAGTGTGATCGAAATATCCGTCTCGGCCGTCTTTCGGGAGACGGTCGCTACGCGTTTTGAGGTTCCTTTAGCCATGCGTCGAGGGTTTCTTCGAGGACGAGCATTTCGTCATCGGAGCCGACGCTGATCCGCAGGAACGAGGCGGTCAAGGCGTCGCTCGGGAAGTGCCGCACCAACACTTTGCGCGAGAAGAGGAAGTCATAGGCCGAGCGCGCCACGGCGGGTCCGCTCTCGCCGCGACCGTTGCGCGGCTCGGTGCAGATGAAGTTCGCCTCGGATGGATAGGTGAACCACCCCCTGTCTTTTTCCCAACTACCCGCGTAATAATCCCTTGTATACTTTATCTTGTCCACGATGGCCTCGTAGTAGCCGGGATCGCCCAAGGCCGCAATGGCTGCCGCCTGCGACAGGCGGCTCACGTTGTAGCTGTCGCGCACGCGGTCGAGAAGCCCGATCACCTCGGGAGCCGCCAGCGCATAGCCCACGCGGATCCCCGCGAGAGCGTAGGCCTTGGAGAGCGTCCTGACGATCACGAGGTTCGGGTGACCCGCCAGGAGGCCGAGGGCGTTCTCGCTCGCGAAGGGGGCATAGGCCTCGTCGACCACGAGGATCCCATCGAACGACTCGAGGATCCTGGCGATATCGGAAGTGGGGAAGCCGACGCCGGTGGGGGCGTTGGGCGACGTGAGGAAAAACACCCGGGCGCGCGAGGCCGAGATCCTATCCACCGGAAGGCGCATGCTGCGGTCAAACGGGATCGGGGTGACGGCGCTGTCCTGGATTCCGACCAGAACGGGATAGAGCGAGTAGCCCGGGAGCGTGAAGGCCGCGGCCGCGGCCGGCCCGCAGAAGCACCGGACAAGGAGGTTCAATATGTCGTCCGAGCCGTTGCCCGCGCAGACATGCGTCGCGTCCACCCCGTGGAGTCGCGCCAGTGCGTCGCGAAGGGCGGAGCTGGTCGGATCGGGATACAGCCGGAGCGCGTCCCCGTCGCCTCCCACCTCGCGGATCACCGCCTCCGCCACCCTCGGGCTCGGAGGATAGGGGCATTCGTTCGTGTTCAGCTTCACCCAGCCCGGCCCCGCGGGCTGGAGCCCCGGGGTGTAGGCGTGAAGATTCGAGACATGGGCGAGGGCGAGCCGCCCGGGGGATTGGCCCTTCATCGCCTGCGCGGGATCCGGATCGCGACCGACCGGCCGTGGGC
>PMSP01000203.1:3483-3992 GCA_003168315.1 Opitutaceae bacterium | reverse complement strand
TGGTCGTGGCGGACCTGAGGGATTCGGCGAAGCCCGGGCAGGCCCTCGAGCGGGCCCTCCACGTCGGCAAGGGCTCGTGCTTCCTCGCGACCCCGGCCGGCGAGGTCCTCTCGTGGTTCTCGACCACGCGCACCGACATCGAGACCGGGGAGTCCTTCCCCGAGCTCGACCCGAAGGACTTCTCATTCAACTCGGCGCGCGGCTGGTGCCCCACCTGCCGCGGCTACGGCAGGATCTACCCCTGGATGATCAAGCCCGAGGAGGACGACGAGGACGAGAACGCGGCGCGCCTGCGCGAGCTCGGCCTGACGGGCGAGGACGAGGACGGCGACGGGGTCGGGTGTCCCGACTGCCTCGGCGAGCGCCTGAACCGGGTCTCCCGCGCGGTGAAGCTGCACCTGAGGGGCCGGCGCCCCGCCCTCTCGCTGCCGGCCCTGCTTGCCTGCCCGCCCTCGGAGCTCCTGTCGAACCTCGAGAACCTTGAGCTCGACGAGCGCGGCCGCCTCGTG
>PMSP01000203.1:0-3477 GCA_003168315.1 Opitutaceae bacterium | reverse complement strand
CTCGACGAGCCGAGCATCGGCCTCCACGCGAGGGACAACCAGCGCCTCATCTCGACCCTCCTCGCCCTGCGCGACAAGGGGAACACGCTGGTCGTCGTCGAGCACGACGACGAGCTCATGGAGCGGGCGGACCTGATCATTGACCTCGGCCCGACGGCGGGCGTCCACGGCGGCGAACTCCTTGCGCGTGGGACCCCGAGGCAGATCCGGGAAAACGGCTCCTCCCTGACGGGGGTGTTCCTGGCGAAGGGCATCAGGCACCCCTTGAGGGGAGCCTACCGGGACATCCGCGGGACGGCGGAGCCGTGGGTCGAGCTCAGGGGCGCGCGCCTGCGCAACCTGAAGGGGGTCGACCTGCGGATACCCCAGGCGCGCCTCACCATGGTCGCCGGACCGAGCGGCGCCGGCAAGTCCACGCTCTTCAGGGACCTCCTCGGGCCGGCGGTCGCGTGCGCGATCAAGACCGGCAAGGCGAGGCTCACCGGGGGCGACTACGCGAAGTTTGCCGGCGAGGGCTCGCCGCACTTCACCGAGCTCAGGAACGCCAATGCGTTCCGCTCCGTGATCGAGGTCGACCAGTCGCCGATAGGAAAGACCCCCCGGTCAACGCCGGCGACCTACCTCGGGATCTTCGACCTGATAAGGAAATTCTTCGCGTCGCTTCCGGAATCCAAGATCCGTGGATACACGCCGTCGCGCTTCTCATTCAACACGGAGGGAGGAAGGTGCCCCACGTGCAAGGGAGCCGGCCGGATCAAGCTCGAGATGGCCTTCATGCCCGACACCTACCTGCCCTGCGACGACTGCCAGGGGCTGCGCTACGGGCCGGAGCTCTCGGACATCGCCTGGAAGGGCCGGTCGATCGGCGCCGTCCTGCGGCTGACGTTCGAGGAGGCCGCCGAGTTCTTCAGCTTCCACACCGAGCTCGCGCAGGTGTGCCAGCTGATGGCGGACTGCGGGCTCGGCTACCTGACGCTCGGCCAGAGCTCCTCCACGCTGTCCGGCGGGGAGGCCCAGAGGCTCAAGCTCGTGACCGAGCTCTCGAGGGGCCTCGCCACCTACCGGGAGCGCAGCCGCGGGTCCATCCCCCGCAACCTCTACATCCTCGAGGAGCCGACGATCGGCCTGCACCTGAGCGACTGCGAGCGTCTGATCGGCGTGCTGCAGGCGCTTGTCGACCAGGGCCACACGGTGGCGGTGATCGAGCACAACCTGGACCTGATCTCCGAGGCCGATTACGTCGTCGAGCTGGGGCCGGGCGGCGGCCCCGACGGGGGCAGACTGGTCTACCAGGGGGCGCTCGAGGGCCTCCTGCGGTCGAAGGCGAGCCCGACGGCGCCCTTCCTGCGGGCGAGGGGCCGGGCGCGCGGCGGGGCCGCCGTCAGGAAGCGAGCGCGGACCTGATCGCGGCGGAAATCTCCGAGGCCCTGGGGCCTACGGCTCCTTCGGACCTGCGGCGCGGGCCGCGTCCTGGACCACCTTGATCAGCTCGGAAAGCGTGACCGGCTTCAGGAGGTAGCGAAACAGGGCGGCCTCGTTGACGCTCCGGATCAGCATCTCCGGCTTCATGTAGCCCGTGACCAGTATCCGCTGCATCTGGGGGTACTCCTCACGAGCGCGCACGAGGAAGCTCATGCCATTGCCCCCCGGCATGAGGTGGTCGGTGATGACGACCTTGAAGGGCCTCTTGCGCAGGATGAAGTCGGCCTCCCGCGCCGATGTGGCCGTGACGACCTCGAAATAGGGGGCGAGGGCGGAGGCGAAGGCCTCAAGGATCGGGGGCTCGTCGTCGACGACAAGGATGGAGTCCCTGGCCGGCGCCGGGCTCGAGTCGGCTGGATGCATGAGGGGCCAGCTTGTTTTGCAATCCGGGGTTGGCAAATCCAAACCCCAGCGGGCAAGGGACCCCTCCCCGGGGCCCACAATTAGCTTCGATTGATGGCCCGGAATGCTTATTACTTCCCGCAGATGGCCGATCCAGCACCCAAACCCGACGACGCCCCTTGGGCGCGCAACGCCGCGGGCCACACGCGGATACACACGGCTGCGAAGTACGGCGAGCTGGGCAGCCTCCCCCCGGAGGCCCTCACGGCGAAGTACCTGACCCTGAAGAACGACGCCGGCTACACGCCGCTCCACCATGCGGCGATCGGGGGCCACCTGGACCAGGTCCCGGGCGGGGTCCTCACCGTGGATAACCTGTCGATCCGCAGCAACGCGGGCTACACCGTGTTCCATGCGGCCGCGGCCCATGGGAACCTGGGCCAGATCCCCGCGGGCCTCCTCACCCGGGAGATCTTCCTCAACGCGAACGACACCGGCAACACCCTCCTTCACGAGGCGGCGGAAAACGGCACCCTCGACCGGATACCCGCGGAGTACCTGACGCCCGAGAACCTCGGCCGCAGGAACGTGAGCGGCGAGACCGTTCTCCACGTCGCGGCCTTCAACGGGCACCTGGACCAGGTCCCGGCGGCCTTCCTGACCGGGGAGGCCATGCGGGACGTGACCTCGGCCGGGGACACCGTTTTCCACGCGGCGGCCATCTCGGGGCACCTGGAGCAGGTCCCGGCGGCCCTCCTCGTCTTCGAGAACCTCTCGATCCCCAGCAAGACCGGCTTCACCGCGACGCACGCCGCGGCCGAGACCGGGCAGCTGAGCAAGATCCCGGGCGCCAGCCTGACGGACGCCCTCCTCGTGATCCGAAACGACAACGGCGACACGCCTCTCCATGCGGCGGCCTACGAGGGGCACCTGGACCAGGTCCCGGCGTCCCTCCTCACGCTCGAGCGGGTCGGCACGCGCAATTACGACGGCGTTTCCGTCGCCTCGCTCGCCTCAGAGCGCGGGTTCCTCGGGCAGATACCCGAGGGCTCGAGGCCCAAGTCGATGGGCCCGGTCTCCCGCCTCCTGCGCAGGCTGAGCAGGACCCGCTCCCCATTCTGACGCCCGGCGGGCGCACTTTGGACTTTCCCCGGAGGCTTCTCTCGCCTCTGATCGGCTTTCCTTTTTTCACATCAAACCCATGAACACATCCATCGCCTCCATCACAGCCCGCGAGATCATTGACTCCCGCGGCAACCCGACCGTCGAGGTTGACGTCAGGCTCGCCTCGGGCGCCTTCGGCCGTGCGGCGGTCCCCTCCGGCGCCTCCACCGGCGAGCACGAGGCGATCGAGCTGCGCGACGGCGACAAGAAGCGCTACTCCGGCAAGGGCGTCCAGAACGCGGTCGCCAACGTGAAGGCCAAGATCGCGCCGGCCCTCGTGGGATTCGACGCGTGCGACCAGGTCGCAATCGACCGGACCATGATCGCGCTCGACGGGACGAGCACGAAGTCGAAGCTCGGCGCCAACGCCATCCTCGGGGTCTCGCTCGCTGCGGCGAAGGCCGCCGCCGCCGCGCTCGACCAGCCCCTGTACAGGTACATCGGCGGCACGAACGCGAAGGTGCTGCCGGTGCCGATGATGAACATCAT
>PMSP01000186.1 GCA_003168315.1 Opitutaceae bacterium | reverse complement strand
TCTTCCTGCTCGCAACCTTCGTGCTCTTCACGCTCTCGCTCAGCCGGATCGTATCGGTGCCGGTCCAGCTGCCGGTCGCCACGCCGCCGACCAACCAGAAGCCCGACGACGACATGGTGACGCTTCAGGTCTCCGACACGGGCACGTACTTCTGGAACAAGGAGCCTATCTCGTCCACCGAGCTCGAGCCGAGGCTCCACTCGTACAAGGCCCAGGTCCAGACCCCGCGCGTGCTGATCGCCGGCGACAACCGGGCCCACTTCGGCCCGACCGTCTATGCGCTCGACCAGGTGCGCAAGGCCGGGATCGACCAGGTCTCCATTGAAACGCGGGTGCGGGACACCGGCAAGTAACGAACGACGCACCCCCCCCACCGCAATGCGCCGCGACCTCATCATCGGATTCATCTTCACCATCACGGTCGAGTTCCTCGTCGGCTGGGGCGGGAACCTGACTCACTACAAGCCTAAGCCCAAGGTGGTCGAGAAGGACGAGACGGTCGAGATCGTGATGCCAAAGATCGAGCCCGACGAGCCGGACGTCGTCGAGGACCAGCCGCCCACCCCGCAGGACATCGCGCCCCCGATGCAGAACGACGTCCCCCAGGTCGTGACGCCGGACTCCTTCGTCCAGCCCCTTGAGCCGCCGCCGCCCGACCTGAGCGCCATCAACAAGAATATCGTCAAGATCCCCGAGACGCGCTCCGGCCTGAGCGGGATCGAGGTCTTCGACATCTCGAAGCTCGACCAGGCGCCGGTTGCGAAGTTCCAGGCCCGCCCCCAGTTCCCCTTTGAGATGAGGCGCGCCGGAATTTCCGGCGAGGTGCTGGTCGACTTCATCGTCGACACGAACGGCGAGGTGAGGAACGCGTCCGCCGCCCACTCCTCGCAGCGCGAGTTCGAGGCGGCGGCCGTCACGGCCGTCAGCAAGTGGAAGTTCAGGCCGGGCCGAAAGAACGGCCACGCGGTCTTCACCCACATGCAGGTGCCGATAGTCTTCACGCTCAACGAGGAAAACTAGACCGTGACATCCTTCTTCAGGCGCCCCTCACTTGGCTTCGGCATCGCCGCCCTGTCGGCGCTGCTCCTCCTGCCGGCCGGCCTGCGCGCCCAGGACGACCAGTCGGGCGCCCCCAGGGAGGAGGCTCCGCAGCTCTCCGACTCGACCGGCGACGGCCTGGCGAAGCTCGACCCCCTCATCAAGGCGAAGGACTGGGAGGGATCGATCAAGCTGGTCGACAGCCTCCTCCAGGAGGCGAAGCCGGACAGCTACGACCAGTGCTTCCTGAGCGAGACCGAGGCGCAGATCTACACGCAGAAGGGCGACTACCTGGCGGCGATCACGCCCCTGGAGACGTCGCTCCAGATCGCGGACCGCCACCACTACTTCAACAACAAGCAGGAAACGGACATGCTCTACTTCCTGTCGCAGCTGTACTACCAGCAGGCCGACCTGGCGAAGTCCGACCGCGGTGCCCAGGTGTCTTCCCTGGACAAGGCCATCGCCTACATGGACCGGTGGTTCACGGCGAGTCCCAAGCCGAACGAGGATATCTCGGTCTACTACGCGCAGCTCCTCTACTCGGCAGCGGTCGCGGCGGATCCGAGCCACCCCGATCCCGTGCTCCTCGGCCGGGCGCGCCAGCAGTTCGAGAAGGTGCTCCGGATGAGCGTGCACCCGAAGGACAGCCTCTACATCTACCTCCTGGCGATAATCCAGCAGCAGCTGGACTACGCCCACGCCGCGGAATACTTCGAGCTCCTCCTGTCCCGCAACCCGAACAACAGGAGCTACTGGCAGGACCTGAGCACGCTCTACATGGCGCTGGCCCAGGATCCCAAGGACAAGGATGAAAGGGCGATCCGCAAGTACAACATACGGGCCATCAATACCTTCGAGCGGGCGCAGGCGCTCGGCTTCCTCAAGGCGCCGCGGGACAACTTCACGCTCTTCACCCTCTACTACAACATAGGCGAGTACGGCATGGCGGCCGACCTGCTCCACAACGGGCTGAAGACCGGCACGATCGACCCCGACCTCTCGAACTACCTCCTCCTTGCGGCCTCCTACCAGCAGATAAACCAGGACTTCACGGCCATCGAGGTCCTCAAGGAGGCGGCCGAAAGGTACCCGACGAACGGCGAGATCGAGTTCAAGATCGCCCAGGTCTACCAGCAGCTTGACGACAACAAGTCGGCCTATGAGCACACGAAGGTCGCCGTCGAGAAGGGCCACCTGGCGAAGGCGCAGCAGACGTACCTGCTCCTGTCCTACATGGCCTACGAGGTCGGCAACTTCGACGACGCCAAGGAGGCGATAGACAAGGCAATCGAGCTTTCGAACGGCAAACCCGACCACCAGGCCCTCGGCCTGCGGACGGCCATCGAGGACGCGATTAAGGAGAGGGACGCCAAGAAGGACACCCCTCCGGACAAGATTTAATAAGAGTTCCCGGCACCCATATGAAGAAATCCAAGATCTATGTCATAGTCCCGCTCATCCTTCTGGGCATCTTCTACGCATACTACTGGAATTTCAGTTCCCAGTACGAGGCCAAGCAGGCCGCGATCCAGGCCGCCGAGAAGCAGAAGAAGGTGGACAAGCTCAAGGCCGAGGCCGAGGCCCGCGAGGCCGCGATCCACGACGCCCTCGAGGCCCAGAAGGTCCGCAAGGCCGAGCGCGCCGAGCGCGAGGAGAAGGAGCGCAAGCAGAAGGACGACCGGGAGAATGCCAGGCTGGAGGCCGAGAAGGCCGACCAGGAGGCCCAGAAGCTCCAGCGCCAGGCCGAGAAGCTCGAGAAGGACGTCGACACGGCAAAGAAGGAGATCGCCGTCATCCAGGACGAGGAGAAGAGGTCCACCGAGGAGGTCGCCTTCCTGAAGACCTACACGACCGAGGCGGTGGCGAACCAGGCCAAGCTGGCCGACGTGATCTCGAAGATCCAGGCCGCCGACCTGGCCGCCCAGAGGGCCGCCGCGGCCGCGCTGGCCGCCGCCAACAAGAAGAACAACAACTAGACCCACCCTCTCCCCACAAGGCGCTCACATGAAAAAATGGTTCTACGTCCTCTTCCCAACCGCGATGCTTGGGATATTCCTGGTCTTCTACCTCTCCAGCAAGAAGGAGACGGAGGCCCGCGAGCAGATCCACCGCGAGGAGATGGCGAAGGAGAAGGCCGACGCCGACGCGAAGAAGCAGGCGGCCGAGGCCGCCGCGCAGGCCGACGCCGAGCGCCGGAACATCGAGCGCGCGAAGGCCGAGGCCGACGCCGCCAAGGAGAAGGAGGACAAGTACAACGCCGACATGGCCCGCATCAAGGCCGACACCGACAAGTCGAACGCGACGGCGGACACATTCTCCAAGCAGGTCTCGGAGCTGACGATCGAGCTGGACAATCTCCACAAGCAGAAGGACGAGCACACCCGGCAGGCCTTTGACTTGGCGAAGCAGATCGAGCTCGCCGAGGTGGCCCGCCGGAACGCCGAGCTCGAGATCCAGCGCTACACCGAGATGATCGCCGACAGGGCGGACGAGAGCATGATGGCGAAGATGCCCCCTGCCCCCCCTCCCGCCAAGGACAGCTGATCGGTCGGCGCGGGGATTTCCGGGCCTGGGGCCGCGATCCGGCGCGCTCCATTCCTATCAAGAAGTCGTGAATCCGGCCGGCCGGCGCCGGCTTCGCCTATCCTGGCGACACTTGAGACTGGTCTGAACCCGCCAAGGATGCTCTACTTGGATTCCGCGTTCCGATGACTCGCGCGCGGTTAAATGAACGAGACGCCCGCGTACCCGAAGCGCATCCTCCTTACCGGGATCGCCATCCTGGCTCTCATCCTCTGCGCCATGGTGGCGTGGTGGCACTGGAGGACCCCGCTGGGAAAGCCGGAGATCGCCTCGTTCCTCGACCGGACGGAGGACAACGGGCGGTTTCGGTTCACCGTGGACCGGGTCGCGGCGCAGCGCCAGGACGATGGGAGCCTCCAGCTGAGCGTCGTCGCCACCGCCCGCACGCAGCAGCCGCTCTACTCTAGGATCGACACGGCCGACTACCTGCGCCGGACCTTCCAGATCGAACCGGAATCGGTGGCCGACGCGCGCAGCGCGATCGCCAACAAGGGGGCTCCCCTCGGCCCCGAGATGGCGGCCGCCGGTCCCATTCCCTCGGATCCGTACCGGGCGATACTCCTGCGGCTCAATTCACCGGCCGGGGTCCCCTTCCCCTTCCACGGCGTCCTCGGCGCCCACAGGAGCGGCGACGCGTGGGTCTTCTCGCTCCTCTCCGGCAGCTTTGACGGCGCGGGCCCCGAGGGCGACATCCGCACCTCATTTGGCGAGGCCGCGCTTCTGCCCGGC
>PMSP01000134.1 GCA_003168315.1 Opitutaceae bacterium | reverse complement strand
GGCCGTCGACGTTCTGGGGGCCCCGATAGCGCTCCAGAACGGGACCCTCGTCGTCAGCGATGCGGGCGGCCCGGTGTATGTCACGTATACGGGCAACGCATGGCTTACAAACCTGTCGGCCCGGGCGCTGGTGCAGGGCCAGCAGAACCTGCTGATTGCGGGATTCGTGACGACCGGCACGTCCAATAAGTCCCTGCTCATCCGCGGCGACGGGCCGTCGCTTGGGGCCTTTGGGGTCACCGGCTTCCTGGCTGATCCGGAGCTCACCCTGTTTGCCTCGGGCGGAGCCATGATCACTTCGACGGAATCCTGGGCCCCCGCCCTATCCCCCACGTTCACCCAGGTCGGGGCATTCCAATTCGCCGCGGGCTCACACGATACGGCCCTGCTCGAGTCGGTTGCTCCGGGAGCCTACACGGCCCAGATCGGCTCGTCCACGACCTTGAATGGCGTCGCCCTTGCCGAGATATACGATGCCGACTCCGGGGCTCCCGCAAACCGGCTCATCAACATCTCGGCCCGCGCGCTCGTCGGCACGGGGTCAAACCTCCTGATCGGTGGGTTTGTCATCACGGGAACGGGCGAGGAGACGCTGCTCATCCGGGCCGATGGTCCTGCGCTTACCGGATTCGGGGTCGGGGGAGCCCTGGCGAACCCGGTGCTCACCCTCCTCAACTCAAGCGGAGCCGTCATCGGGACGAACATCGGCTGGGGAAACCCCAGCGTTGTCGGTAGCGGGGCCGTCGCGGCCGGGCCATTGGCGACGGTGGTCCTGCCGGCCACGTCCGCGTTGTTCAGCAAGGTGGGGGCGTTCACGCTTTCGTCCGGCTCGGCCGACTCCGCGTTCCTGGTGACACTTCCCCCGGGATCCTACACGGCCCAGGTTTCGGGGGCAAACAGCGGCACCGGTGTGGCCCTGGTCGAAATCTACGAGGCGAAGTGAGGGTGGGCCGATGTCAGGGCACGGACCACGACTTGTCGCGGAACCGGATCGCCGCGACAATCGTGAGAAGGACGAAAATCCCCAGGACCACGAGCTGCGTCATCTTGAAGGGCGCCTCGGTCTGGGTCGGGGCAAGTGCGGTCAACGGGGCTATCTTCTCGAAGGCCTGCACGATCCCGACGAACACATTCAGGTAGAGGGCCATCATGGCCCCGATCACGTAGACCTTTCGCCATCCCCCCTTGAGGTGGCAGGGGTAGCGGGCGTAGATGGCCAGTCCCAGGACTATCAGGGACACGATGCCGACCGCGTCTGAGGCCATGAAGCGGTGCACGGGGAAAAAGAAACCGGTCAGGCTCGTCGCGACGGTGGTCGAGAGGAAGATGGCCGTCCAACCCTCAGCCCGTTTCCCGGCTAACATGGCGAACAGGACGACGAAGCCGGTGAAGATCCCGACCAGGCCTATCAGGACGTGGATGAGCGTGTAGATGCTTAGGATCATGGGTTTGCCCCAGAAGTCTTCGTGGACGGAAAAAAAGTGGTGCCCGGGGCCGGGCTCGAACCGACACTTCCTTGCGGAAATCGGATTTTAAGTCCGAAGCGTCTACCATTCCGCCACCCGGGCTAATTGCACGATCAATCTCTGGGAAAAGGCCCCGGGAAGGCGAGCCTTTGTCGAGAGCAGGGGTTCCGGCGCAAGCCGCCGGAAAACACGGAAAATAGGCTTTCCAACGGCGCAGGGAACGGTCGATGTTTCGCGCGACATGCACCGCTTCCCTGACAAGTTGACCGCCGCCGTCGCCCTGGCCCTCGCCTGCGCCGCACCGGCGTATTGCTGGGACGCCGAGGGGCACAGGGCCATCGGCATCGTGGCCTCGCAGAACATGACCGCAAACGCGCGCGCGCACGTCGTTAAGATCCTCGGGAACGACGACCTGGGCGCCATCGCCTCGTGGATGGACCAGGTGAGGCTCGCCTACTTCCATGCGGGCCCGTTGGGCGCCGACCCCGAGGCGCTCAGGTTCAACGCGGAATTCCCGAAGAACGGCGAGTGGCACTACGTCGACCTGCCGCTGGGGCTCAAGGCCTACGAGCCCGACGGGCCCTTCTCGAAGCCCGACGACGTCGTCCACATGATCGGGATGGCCGTCAGCGTCCTCGAGGGGGGCGGGGACAAGAGGATCACGAAGGCCGAGGCGGTCTACATGCTGGTCCACTTCGTGGGCGACCTGCACCAGCCGCTGCATGTCGGGAACGGGTTCTTCGACGTCGCCCCCGATGGATCGGTGAAGCTCGTCACGGAGCCGGCCGCGGCGAAGGACCTTCCGAACGACAAGGGCGGCAACGCGGACTTCTACGGGACGGGGAAGTACGACGAGCTCCATGCCTACTGGGACACGAACCTCGTCCAGAAGGTCGCGGATACCAAGGAGGCCGCCGACCTCGCGGTCGTCCTGGCGAAGAAGGTGGCCGCCGACGGGGCCGGCTGGAAGAGCCCGGGCGATTATCACCTCTGGGCGGAAGGCTGGGCCACCGAAAGCCTCATGGCGGCAAGGACCGCCTATGACGGCATCACCTTCGGCGCGGAGACCCCGGATCCAAGGGGCGGCATCAAGAGCATAAAGATAACGCTTCCCGCAAATTACGACGCCGTCTGCGTCCCGATTGCCGAGGAGAGGCTCGCGAAGGCGGGCTACCATCTGGCGGAGATCCTAAATGCCATTCAGTGGTCGGACTGACGGCGGCCGAAACGACAAAAGACTCGCCCACGCTGGGCGGCCTTCTCAGGCTGAAAACCCTTACAACCCCCTACCCGTCAACATGAAGTTACCCAAAGTATGGCAATTGGGCGCGGCTGCCGCATTCGCCGCGTTCCTCATTCCGTCGGCTCGCGCGAGCGAGTCCGACATAAAGATCCCCGACCTGAACGCCGTAGCGTTCATGGGCGGCTCCCTCACCGGATCGGCGGTCCTCCTGGCGGGACTCGTGGTCTGCGTCGGGGGGATGATCTTCGGCTGGATGCAGTACATCCAGACGAGGAACCTGCCCGTCCACTCCTCGATGTCGGCGGTGTCGAATATCATCTGGGAGACGTGCAAGACATACCTGGGGCAGCAGGGCAAGTTCCTGGCGGTCCTCTGGCTCCTGATCGCGGCCTGCATGACGTACTACTTCGGGAGCCTCTCGGGCCAGTCGGCCAGCCACGTCGTCGTCATCCTCCTCGCGTCGGTCCTCGGCATCCTCGGCAGCTACGGGGTCGCCTGGTTCGGGATCCGGATCAACACGGTCGCCAACTCGCGGACGGCGTTCTCGGCCCTCAAGGGCAACGCGCTCGCGACGCTCCTCATCCCGCTCAAGTCGGGCATGAGCGTTGGCCTCCTCCTCGTGGCGATCGAGCTCTTCTTCATGATCTGCATCCTGAAGTTCCTGCCCTCCGAGCTGGCGGGCCCGTGCTTCATCGGCTTCGCGATCGGCGAGTCCCTCGGGGCCTCGGCGCTCCGGATCTGCGGCGGCATCTTCACCAAGATCGCCGACATCGGCGCCGACCTGATGAAGATCGTGTTCAACCTGCCCGAGGACGACCCCCGCAACCCGGGCGTCATCGCGGACTGCACCGGCGACAACGCCGGCGACTCGGTCGGGCCGACGGCGGACGGGTTCGAGACGTATGGGGTGACCGGCGTGGCGCTGATCGCCTTCCTCGCCCTGGCGCTGGCCACGAAGCCCGGCCTCTGCGGGACCCTGATCGTGTGGCTCTTCGCGATGAGGATCCTGATGCTGATCACCTCCCTCATCAGCTACTTCGTCAACGGGGCGGTGGCCAACGCGCTCTTCGGCAGCAGGAAGGACTTCAACCTGGAGCAGCCGCTGACGAACCTCGTCTGGATCACGTCCATCATCTCGATCGGCGTCACCTACGCGGCAACCTATGCCCTCCTGGCAACGCACCCGGACTGCCCTCCCGGCCTCTGGCTCGTCCTGGCGACCATCATCTCCCTCGGCACGATCGCCGGGGCCCTGATCCCGGAGTTCACCAAGGTCTTCACGTCGACGGAGAGCCGGCACGTGAAGGAGGTCGTCACCTCCTCCAAGCAGGGAGGTGCGTCCCTCAACATCCTGTCCGGCCTCGTGGCCGGCAACTTCTCGGCCTTCTGGACCGGGCTGGTCATCCTTTCCCTCATGTTCGGGGCGTACCTGATCTCGGCCAGCCCCGCCCTCCAGGCGATCATGCCCGAGGAATTCCGGTTCGCAGCGCCCATCTTCGCCTTCGGTCTCGTCGCCTTCGGCTTCCTCGGCATGGGCCCCGTGACCATCGCGGTCGACAGCTTCGGGCCGGTGACGGACAACGCGCAGTCGGTCTACGAGCTCTCGCAGATCGAGGCGAGGAAGGAGACAGCGTCCGAGATCTGGCGCGACTTCGGGTTCAAGCCGGACTTCGCCCACGCCAAGCACCAGCTCGAGAAGGGTGACGGCGCGGGCAACACCTTCAAGGCCACGGCGAAACCCGTCCTCATCGGGACGGCGGTCGTCGGGGCGACGACGATGGTCTTCGGGATCATCATGCTCCTGAAGCGCCTGCACCCCGACACGATCGAGCGGCTCTCGCTCGTCCACCCCGAGGCCATGATGGGCCTCCTGATGGGCGGCGCCGTCATCTACTGGTTCACGGGCGCGAGCATCCAGGCGGTCGTGACGGGCTCCTACCGCGCGGTCGTCTACATCAAGGAGAACATGAAGCTCGACGCCACGACGGCCTCCGTCGCCGCGTCCAAGGAGGTGGTCCGGATCTGCACCCAGTACGCCCAGAAGGGGATGATCAACATCTTCATCGTCGTGTTCTGCTTCGCCCTGTCGCTCGCCTTCTTCGACCCGTACTTCTTCATAGGCTATCTCATCGGGATCGCCTTCTTCGGCCTCTACCAGGCCATCTTCATGGCGAACGCCGGCGGGGCCTGGGACAACGCGAAGAAGATCGNNGTCATCAAGTTCACGACCCTCTTCGGCCTCCTCGCGGTCGAGATCGCGGTCAAGATGGAGCCGGCGGTGAAGCACGGCCTCGGGGCCGCGATCTTCGTCGTCGCGCTCGTGTTCGTGTACCGCAGCTTCTACGCGATGCGGATACCGGCGGAGTGAGCCGCGGCCGGCCGGCCCGAGGCCCGACCCAGGCGTCCGCTGGCGAGCACCCGCTCGCCGGCGGCCCCAGGGGCCGTCATCTCTTTTCCGAGCTGTCCCAGGCCGTCACGATGACGATGCCTGCGAGGATGAGGGTAGCTGTGATCACGGGAGTGTCCTTAAATTTCGGTTGTTGAACGGGATCGGAGGAAAGGGACGGCCTCCAGCAGCCGCCCGGAACCTACTACGAGCCAGCCGCCCCGCGGGATGCCGCAACGAGCGGGCGCCAGGGGCGCCTCACGGGCGGCCCGAGCGTCCCTACCCCGTGAAGGCCCCGGCGGCCCGGGCAGCCGTCGGTGCGTCCAGCGCGCACTGCACCTGGACGGGCGCCGAGACGACCCTGCCGTAAATGGTGGTGAGGCCCGCCGAGGCGGCGTCGCGCCCCCGGGCCGCCGCGACGATCAGGCCCGGGGCGATCGAGTCGGTCGGGTCGAAGAGCCTCCAGCCTCCCCCGAGGTACGCCTCGAAGCAGGCGTGGAAATTCATGGGCTCAAGCCCGACCGCGTATCCCCCCACGTAGCGGGCGGGAATCGTCAGCGCGCGGCAGAAGGCTATCGCGAGGTGGGTGTAGTCGCGGCAGACGCCCTTCCGCGACTGCCAGACGTCCCATGCGGACGTCCTGCCGTCGGTCGATCCCGGCTGGTAGGCGATGTTTTCGTCCACCCAGCGGCAGATCAGCCGGACCTGCTCGGCCCGGTCCTCGGTCTTCCCGAAGAGTTCCCATGCAGTGGGGCCGAAGCGGTCGCTCTCGCAGTAGCGGCTGGGAAGCGTGTAGGTGAGGATGTTGAGCGGCAGGCGGCCGGGCCGGTCGGCCGGCACGGCCGCAGGCATCCCGGGGCGCTCGATGTCGACCACCGCGGAGTACACCAGCTCAAAGGGCCCGTTCGGGGCCTCAAGGCGGAGGACCCGCTCGCCCATCGAGGCCGTCGCTATCTCCGTCGGGACCTCGGGGGAGCACCGGATCGCCTCCGAGACCAGCTGCTGCTGGCTGTCGTTGTTGACGAGGACGTTG
>PMSP01000052.1 GCA_003168315.1 Opitutaceae bacterium | reverse complement strand
CGCCGACGTAGCCCGCCTCGGTCAGCGTGGTCGCGTCGGAGATGGCGAAGGGAACGTCGAGTATCCGGGCGAGCGAGCGGGCGAGGAGCGTCTTGCCCGAGCCCGTCGGGCCCACGAGCAGGATGTTGCTCTTCTCGACCTCGACGTCGCTGAACTCCGGCGAAACCGCGGCCGGGTCCCTCGGGGACTGGCCGGACTCGAAATTGAGGCGCTTGTAATGGTTGTAGACCGCCACCGATAGGACCTTCTTCGCGTGCTCCTGCCCGATCACGTAGTCGTCCAGCACCTTCTTGATGCCGGAGGGCTTGATCATCCGGAAGGCCGGCTTCACCTCGATCGCCGGCTGCTTCACCTCGCGGTCGATGATCGTCTTGCAGACATTGACGCACGAGTCGCAGATGTAGACGCCGGGCCCGGCGATGATCTTCTTCACCTCCGCCTGCGACTTCCCGCAGAACGAGCACAGCGTCATTCGTGACGATTTGGCCATGGCTGGTGAGTGTGTTTTTGACCGCCCCCCTGTCGAGGGCGGAATCTACCCAGTCCGCCGCCTCAGGCGGCGGTCTTGACCACGAGAGTCTGCGCCTCCCGGGTCGACGCGACAACGTGGTCCACGATCCCGTACGCCTTCGCCTCGGGGGCGCTCATGTAGTAGTCGCGGTCCGAATCCTTGTCGACCTGCTCCTGGGGCTTGCCGGTGTGCCGGGCGATCACCTCGCTCAGCGTCTTGCGCCAGCGCAGGATCTCCTTGGCCGCGATCGTGATGTCGGCGGCCTGGCCGCCCGCCCCGCCCGAGGGCTGGTGGATCATGACGCGGCTGTTCGGCAGGGCGAAGCGCTTCCCCTTGGTTCCCGCGGCGAGGAGGACCGTGCTCATGCTGGCCGCCATGCCGATGCAGAAGGTCTGCACGTCGCACTGAAGGAAGTTCATCGTGTCATAGATCGCCATGCCGCCCGTGACGACGCCGCCCGGGGAATTGATGTAGAGGTGGATGTCCTTCTTCGCGTCCTCCATCTGGAGGTAGAGGAGCTGGGCGATCACCAGGTTCGCGACCATGTCGTCAATCGGGGTCCCGATGAAGATGATCCGGTCCTTCAGGAGCCGGGAATAGATGTCCATCGACCGCTCGCCGCGGCCGGTGTTCTCAAGGACGATGGGGACGTAGTAGCTCACGGTTGTGTTACCGAGAATGTAGCCTTGGAGACAAGGAAATCAACCGACTTGTCGAATATTATCGACTGGTGCACCGAGCGGAGCGCCTCGCGGTCCTTGGAAAGGTCCTTGGCGATCTTGTCCGGCCTCTGGTTCGAGCGCGCGGCCTCATTGCGGATGTAGAGGTCGATGTCGCGGTCCGACACGGAGATCTTCTCCGCCTCGGCGACCTTCGCCAGGATGAGCTGGACCTTGACGCGGCTGGCCGCGGCCTTCCTCGCGCCCTCGAAGAGCTCCTTCTTGTCCTTCTCGAACTGCTCGGCGGGGATGCCGCGGCGCATGTTCTCCTGGATGAACTGGCGCAGGACGCCCTGCGTCTCGGCCTCGACGAGGCTTGTCGGGGGCTCGAAGGCGACCTTGTCCGCGAGAGCCTGGGTGACCTGGCTCCTCTGGGCCGCGCGGTTCCTGTGCTCCTTCTGGAGCCTCAGGTTCGTGCGGACCTGTCCCTTCAGGCCCTCGAGGTCGTCCACCTTGTGGGACTTGAAGAACGCCTCGTTCATCTCGGGAAGCACCCGCTCGCGGATCTCAAGGATCTCGATGTCGTAGTCGGCGCTCTTGCCGGCGAGCGCGGGCACGGGCTTGAAGTCCGCGGGGAACGAGATCGCCACCGTCTTCCTGTCGCCCTTAGAAACGCCCATCATGTGCCTGCCGAGGCCCGGGATGATGCCCTCGTTGGCGCCCTCGACCTCCTCCCATGTCTGGGGGACCTTTGCGTAGAGCTGCTTGTCGCCGGCGATCTCCGCTATCTTCCTGCCGTCAAGCGAGCCCTCGTAGGCGAGCTTCACGTAGTCGCCCTTGCGGGCCGGGTGCTCGGCCGCCTTGAAGTCGGCGGACTCGGTGCGGATGGCCTGGATGACGTTGTCGATCTCGGCGTCCGTGGGGTCGACCGGGGCGATCTGGGTGGCGAGGCCGACATAGTTGGGAAGCGTGAACTCCGGCCTCACGTCGACCGTCACGGTGATGGCCACCGGCGAACCCGGCTCGATCTTGCCCTCGTCGACGCTGACGACGCTCAGGACGTCGAGCTTCTCCTTATCAAGGGCGCCGCGGTAGGCCTTGGTGACCACCTTCTGCTTGAACTCCTCGGCTATCTCCTTGCCGAACCTCTTGATGACCATCGACGCCGGGGCCTTTCCGGGGCGGAAGCCCGGCAGCCGGGCCTGGCGGACGTATTCCCCGAGGACCGCCTGGTGCTCCGTGTCGACCTCCTCCTTGTCCAGGGAGACGACGAGATTTCTGCGGGAATCGGAGACGGTGCTCAGTTGGACGTTCACGGAGTATATGCTGTTGATGCTGTGCGGATCGGGTAAGGGTTCAGAGTAGGTTGATGTCGGTTTGGGTCAATGCCGGATTGGCCTTTAACCGGGCTTGCCGGGGCGCCCACTCAGGCGTTTCGTGACTTTTGCAAGATGCCGAGCCTCAGCCAGATTCTCCGGGATCATCCGCCCCTCCTCCTGATCGACGCAGCCTCCGAAAGGATACAGGCCGGCCTCCTTGCGGAGGGAAGCGAAGCCCGCTGGTCGTCCCGCAGGGAGGAGGCCGGGGTCGGCGTGTTCGAATGCCTTGACGAGCTGGATGTGGACATCGGCTCCATCGGGGCCTTTGCGTTCTGCGAGGGGCCGGGCTCGATCCTGGGGATCCGCACGTCGGCCATGGCGCTGCGGATGTGGAACGTGCTCAGGGAGCGGCCCCTGTTCGCCTACAACGCCCTCGCGCTTGTCGCGCGCGCCCTGGGACGGCCGGGCGCCACCCTGATCGCGGACGCGCGGCGGGGCCTCTGGCACCGCACTGCGCTCGGGGGCCCCTTCGAGCGGGTTCCGGCCGCCGGGCTCTCCGGCGAGCTCGTGACGCCCGAGGGATTCCGGCACTGGGATCCCCTCCCCGCCGGCACCACCCTGACCCCGTATGACCTGGCGGCCCTCCTCGCCCTCCCCGCGGTCGCCGGGGCGGACCTTTTCCGGGCCACGCCCGAGCCGGACGCCTTCCTGCACCAGGAGCCCAGCTATGCGAGGTGGGTGCCCCAGATCCACCGCGCCCCGTGAACCCCTCCCATTCGCCGCTCCCGCTGCGCTGCTGGGCCGAAATCGACCTGGCCGCGCTTGAGCGCAACCTGCGGCTGATCCGGGCGTCGCTGCCACCGCACATAAAGTACGTGGCGGTCGTCAAGGCCGACGCGTACGGCCACGGGCTTCAGCAGGTCGCCGGCCGGCTCATGCACGCGGGCGCCGACCTGTTCGCCGTCGCCAACATCACCGAGGCCGCCCAGCTGAGGGAGCTCGGGCCCGGCTGGCCGATCCTCCTCCTGAGCCCCCTCCTTCCCGACGAGGACCGCTTTGCCGCCGAGAACGACCTGGCCGTGACCGTCTCGACCGAGGACGAGGTGGCGCGCCTCGACAAGGCAGGCCGCGACGCGGGACGCGAGGTCTCCGTGCACCTGAAGATCGACACCGGGATGGGCCGGCTCGGAGTGTGGCACGAGGAGGCGCCCGCCCTTGTGCGCCGCATCAAGGCCGCCAGCCACCTGAGGCTCTCGGGGGTGTTCACGCACTTCGCGAGCCCGGACGACGATGCCGCCTTCACCGAGGAGCAGCGCAGGCGCTTCCTTGCCGCGCTCGACGCGGGCGGCCTCGGCTCGTCGCCGGATGGGCTGTTCGTCCACGCGGACAACAGCTCGGGCCTGGAGACGATGCCCGGCTCCAGCCCGTTCAACGCGGTCCGCGTCGGGCTCCTCCAGTTCGGAGTCCTGCCCCACCCGGGCTCGTTCCTCTCGCAGGTGAGGACCGAGCCGGTGTTCAGCTTCAGGACGCGGGTCGGGATAGTGAAGCGGCTTCCCGCCGGGACGACCGTCAGCTACGGGCGCACGCGCACGCTCTCCCGGGAATCGAGGGTGGCCGTCCTCTGCGCGGGCTACGGGGACGGGATCCCGCGCGCGGTCAGCAACAAGGCGAGCGTCCTTGTGCACGGGGTGCGCTGCCCCGTCCTCGGACGCGTGACCATGGACCAGACGGTCGTCGACGTCACCGGTGTCGAGGGCGTCGCCAGCGGCGACGAGGCCGTCCTGGTGGGCCGCCAGGGAGACGACGAGATCTCGGTCGGGGAGTTCAGCCGCTGGGCCGACACGATACCCTGGGAAACACTTTGCTCGGTCACGAAGCGCGTGCCGCGCGTCTACAGGACCGCCCTCGGGATGTGACCCCGCGGCGCGGCTGCTACTTCCCGATGCCGGATACCCGGAACCCGATATCCTTCAGCTTCTGGAGGTCGAGGATGTTTCGCCCGTCGAAGATGAACGCAGGCTTGGTCATGGCGCCGTAGATCCTGGCGAAGTCCAGCGCCTTGAACTCGTCCCACTCGGTCGCGATCGCCAGCGCGTGGGCGCCGACGGCGGCGTCGTAGGCGTTCGTTGCGACCGTGAGGAGCGGGTTGTCCACGTCCTTGCCGAGAACGTCCCGGCGTATCTCGTCGGCGGGGACCTTGGGATCGTAGACCGTCACCCTCGCCTGCTCGGCGATCAGGTCGCGGCACACGGAAATCGCCGCGGACTCGCGCGTGTCGTTCGTGTCCTTCTTGAAGGCGAAGCCGAGGACGGCGATCCGCTTGTCGGCGACGGAATTGTAGAGGGCGCGCACGATCCTCGTCGTGAAGCGGCGCTTCTGCCAGTCGTTCATCTTGACGACGCCCTCCCAGTACGAGGCCACCTCCGGCAGCCCGAAGTGCTCGCACAGGTACACGAGGTTGAGGATGTCCTTCTGGAAGCAGGAGCCGCCGAAGCCGACCGAGGCCTTGAGGAACTTGGAGCCTATCCGCGAGTCCCGGCCGATGGCGTTGGCCACCTCGTCGACGTCGGCGCCGGTCGCCTCGCAGAGGGCGGAGATTGAGTTGATGGAGGAGATCCTCTGCGCGAGGAACGCGTTCGCGACCAGCTTCGAGAGCTCGGACGACCAGAGGTTCGTCGTTATGATCCTCTCCCTCGGCACCCAGCGGGCATACACGTCGGTGAGGGTGGCCACGGCGGCGGCGCCCTCCGGCGTCCGCTCCCCGCCGATCAGCACCCGATCGGGGTTGAGGAGGTCGGCGACGGCGGTCCCCTCCGCGAGGAACTCCGGGTTCGAGAGCACCTGGAACTTTATCCCGCGGCCGTTGGCCGCCAGGATGTCCTTGATCGTCTCGGCCGTCTTCACCGGGATCGTCGACTTCTCGACGATGATCTTCGGGCCGGTCGCGCACTCGGCTATCGTCCGCGCCACCGACTCGATGAAGCGCAGGTCGGCGGCGCGGCCGGCGCCGACGCCGTAGCTCTTCGTCGGCGTGTTGACGGCCACGAAGACGATGTCGGCGGCCTCGATGGCCCCCTTGACGTCCGTCGAGAAATGCAGGTTCTTGCCGCGGACGCTCTCCACGATCTCGTCCAGGCCCGGCTCGTAGATCGGCAGGCTTTTCGAGCTCCAGGCGGCGATCCGCGAGGCGTTCATGTCCACCACCCTCACCTCGATGTCGGGCGCCTTGAGCGCGATCATCGCCATCGTGGGGCCGCCCACGTAACCCGCGCCTATGCAGCAAATCTTCATGCTAGTGAGGGAGCATGTTGGGGGCCAACTGGGCAAAACCAAGCCGCAAAAAAGCCGCACCCGCGGCTTCGAGGGGCGCGGTCAGGCCGGGTTCGGCGCCGGGGCGG
>PMSP01000036.1 GCA_003168315.1 Opitutaceae bacterium | reverse complement strand
CCCGCTTGGTGACCAGGTTGAAGACATTGGAGGACCAGTTCTGGACCGTGATGTACTGAATCTTGGCGCCCTTCAGGGCCACCAGCTCGACCACCGCGCTGTGGAGGGTGGCGGTCGAGAACTTGGGCGCGGTGCAGCCCTCCATGTAGGTGAGCTCGGCACCCTCGTCGCAGATGATGAGCGTGCGCTCGAACTGCCCGAAGTTCTCGGCGTTGATGCGGAAGTAGGCCTGGAGGGGGTGGGAGACCTTGACCCCCGGGGGGACGTAGATGAACGAGCCGCCCGAGAACACGGCGCTGTTCAGGGCCGAGAACTTGTTGTCGCTCGTCGGGATCACCTTCCCGAAGTACTTCCGGAAGATCTCCGGGTGCTCCCTCAGGCCCTCGGTCGAGTTCATGAAGATGACGCCCTGCTTCGCGACCGCCTCCTTGATGTTGGAGTAGGCGGCCTCGGAGTCGAACTGGGCCTCGACGCCCGCCAGGAACTTGCGCTCCTGCTCCGGGATACCGAGGCGCTCGAAGGTGCGCTTGATGTCGTCCGGCACCTCGTCCCAGGTGCGCTTCGGCTTCAGCCCCTGCGAGAGGTAGTACCGGATCTTGTCGAAGTTGATGTTCTCCAGGTCCTTGGTCGCCCAGTGGGTCGGCAGCGGCTTCGCGAAGAAGGTCTTCAGGGCGCTCTGGCGGAACTCGCGGATCCACGGCGCCTCCTTCTTGACGGCGGAGATGTAGTCGACGGTCCGGTCGCTCAGGCCCGTGCCCGCGTCGAAGTCGTACGTCATGTCGTACTTGAAGTTGCCTGAGGACTGGTCGATCCCGGATACCGGGTTCTCGACGGGCGTTTCGAGTGTGTCTGTTATTTCGGACATGGTTGGTTCCTCCGGTTCAGGCGTTGGCGAACTCCTGCTTGACCCAGTCATAGCCCCTGGACTCGAGCTCCAGGGCGAGCGACTTGTCGCCGCTCTTGACGATCCTGCCGTCGATCATGACGTGCACGTGGTCCGGGACGATGTAGCCCAGGAGGCGCTGGTAGTGGGTGATGAGGAGGATGCCGAGGTTCGGGCCCCGCAGTTGGTTCACCCCGTCCGAGACGACCTTGAGGGCGTCGATGTCGAGGCCCGAGTCGGTCTCGTCCATCAGGGCGAACCGGGGCTCGAGCATGGCCATCTGGAGGATCTCGCTCCTCTTCTTCTCTCCTCCGGAGAAGCCCTCGTTGACGGAGCGCGAAGTGAACTTCCTGTCGATCTTGAGGAGGTCCATCTTCTGGTAGAGGCGCTTGTAGTAGCCGGACGCGTCGATCTCCTCGCCCTCGCCCATGCGGGCCTGGATGGCCGCCCTCATGAAGTTCGCGATGCTGACGCCCGGGATCTCGCTCGGGTACTGGAAGGCGAGGAATATCCCCTCGCGGGCGCGCTCGTCCGACTCCATCTCGAGGATGGACTTTCCGTCGATGAGGACGTCGCCCTCCGTGATCACGTAGTCCGGGTGGCCGGCGATGGCCTTCGCCATCGTGGACTTGCCCGTGCCGTTCGGCCCCATGATCGCATGGATCTCGCCGGTGTTGATCGTCAGGGTGACACCCTTGACGATTTCCTTGTCCCCGGTGGAGACGTGCAGGTTCTTGATTTCGAGGGAGGACATGCGCGGTCGAAGTTGGGTTCAGGCCTTGGACGGCGCCTTGCCGCGGAAGATGATCTCGACCGAGGTGGCGTCAAAGTGGGGGGGGAGGACGGCCTTCACCTGGTCGAGCATCCCCGGAGGGAGCTCGATATCGTGGGTGGCGCCGGTCGCCTCGTCGTGAAAATGGGCGTGGGGGCGGAGGTTCGGGCAGTAGCGGGTCGGGCCCCGCTCGAAGTTGACGGCACGGACCAAGTCGCACTGCACGAGCGTCTCCAGGCAGTTGTAGACCGTCGCCAGGGAAATCATCGGCATCTCCGGCTTTGCCCGGGCGAACACATCCTCGGCCGTGGGGTGGTCGCGCTTCTTGAGGAGGACGCTGTAGATCACCTCCCGCTGGGGGGTGGAACGGAGCCCGCTGTCGGAAAGGCGCTGGGCCAGGGCCTCTGAGCTGTCGGTGTTTGAAACCATATGGGGGGGAGTTACCTATAGTTAATTGGAATGGTACCGAGTTTCAACAAGGAATAAGAACTATTCTAAATATGAAGCACAACCATTTATCCACCAATTAAATAGTTACTTGAAACTGATATGCAGCACCGGAATGAGACGTCGTTGGCGACGATGTCAGGCGAGCGACGGCATCCTATCTAGAGCTTGTCCCAGGGTTGAGTCCTCAAAGGGGCCATAGGCGCGATTGGCTGCGCCGGGTTTTCATGGACGGATTTTAGAAGCCAAAAATGCCGCTGAGAGGCAAAAATGAGGGTTTATGATGGGGGTTGGGGCGGTCACTTTTTGGCTGCTCGGCGGGTCGTGGTGGGCGGTTCGAGCACCGGCCGCACCAAGTGAAGTTCACCGCGGTCAAGCAATTCCCATTGGACCTCTTCGCCCGGCTCCAGGCCGATCGCTGCGGCAAGCGCCAGCGGAAAGCTGACGTACAAGCGCGGTTGTTGGCCCTGCGAACGGATCGCCTGGATTTTCAAAGGGTAGGTCGTCGACACTTCGATTGATCTATTTTTTTCGGGGTTGTTTGTCAAGATAAGCTAGCCTATAGGCTAGCTTATGCCCGCACTCCTGAT
>PMSP01000239.1 GCA_003168315.1 Opitutaceae bacterium | reverse complement strand
AAGGTCCGAGACGTTCGGAATCGTGATTGTCGAGGCTTGGGCGGCTGGAACGCCCGTTATCTCAAGCCGGACGTCCGGCGCCACGGCTCTCGTGACTGACGGGGTCGACGGGCTGCTTTTTGACCTCGACCGGCCTGCGACCTTCCATTCGGCCGTGGACCGGGTCCTGGCGCAGCGGGAGCTGGCGATCCAATGGGGATCGGCGGGACGGGCGAAGGCGGTCGCCGAGTTTGACACCTCGATCCACGCCGACCGGATGAAGCGGCTGTACGAGGAACTAATCGGGGAGAAAAATGCACTACGTCATTCTTCGGGACGATGACACCAGCGCCTTCACGCCCCCGGCGTGTCTGGAGCGAATCTACCGTCCCTTTCTAGACCGCGGCATGCCGGTCAACCTGGCCGTGATTCCCGAGGTGCGCACCGACGTGAGAACGCCCGACGGCTGGCTTGAGGGCTATCTCACATCGGGGCGCGGGCCAAGCACCCCCCTCGCCCCGATCGGGCTGGCCCGCGAGATTGTGGAGTATATCAGGGGCGAGCCCGGATACCATGTGGTGCAGCATGGCTGCCATCACGACATCTTTGAGTTCGGGGGCACCGATCGAGTCGAGCTGGCACGCCGCCTCGACCTGGGCGCGCAGTTCCTGGGGGAGGCCGGGCTTGGGCGGCCGAGGGCCTTCGTTGCGCCCTATGACCGGATGTCCCGCGCTGCGTTCGTCGAGGTAGCCGCTAGATTCGACGTGATCTCAACAGGATGGTTCGAGGCCCGGAGGCTGCCGCGGCGGTGGTGGGCGGCTTTTGCGTTGAAGAAGCTATTAGGGCACCAGCACTGGCGCGCAGGCGGGGAATACTTGCTGAGCCACCCCGGCTGCCTGCTCTCCTTTCGACGACCGCGCGAACAGATGCTGGCCTCGGTCCGAAAGGCCGTGGAGGGAGCTTCGCTTACCGTGCTCGTCATGCATTGGTGGGAGTTCTTCCGGGGCGGCGTACCGGATGAGAAATTGATCGGCATAGCTCACGAGGTCGCCGACTGGCTCGCAAGCCGTCAGGACGTTCGCGTCGTCTCGTTTGACGATGTGGCCAAGGGCGGTGTGCCTCTCAGATGACGGACAGCTCGGGTGCGCGGTTGAGCATTGCCGCGCGTTCGGCCTGTGCGGCCATGAGATGGTATGTGTGGGGTATGGCGGTGACGCTGTCCGGCACATCGGAATAGTTGGTGAGCATGCTTGCGTAGCTATGGCGCGCGTCGGGATGATAGCCGTGCATTGCGCGGATGGGGCGTTCGCCCATGTGGCTTGGAACGATCAGTACGCCCTCCTCGACGAGGAAGATAAGCTCGCCGAAATGGCGGTCCGGAAACAGCGCGCCGAGCTCTTCAAGCTCCTCGTCCGGCATGACCCGGCCCTCGGGCACGCCCTTAAGGCATTCCGTCACGAGGCTACGCGCCCGCTCGTCGAAGAACCAGAAACGGGCCATTGTGGAGTCATATACAACCGCATAATCCCGCCCCATCCGCAGGCCCAGCGGCTCCAGCCGGGCCCGGAGGTCGAGGAGCCGGTCGCAATTCGCCATGCCATGGTCGCTGAAGACGGTGAGCAGCACCTCGTCGTAGTGTTCGCGGGCGCACGCCATGAGCTCGTCGAGCCACGGCTCGTAGGCGCTCAGCTTTGCCGGGACCTCAGGCGAGGTGTTGCCGACCCGGTGGAGGAGTCCGTCCAGTTCGGGCCAGTAGAGGAAGCCGAAATCAATGCTCTCGCTCCTGATGTCGGCGAGCAGGGCATCGAGGTTCTGCCTTTCCCCGAGCTTGGGTTCACTCACGTGCCAGGCGATGCCGCGATCCTTCATGTGGTCGAATATGTTGGGCCCGCGGTTCAGCCCGCCTGGCTGCAGCGGGTTCTTCTTCTCCGAGAAGTCAAACATGGAGATGTGCTCAAAGGGGATGTTGTACAGGTCGAAGTAGCCCCGGAATTTCAGGTGGACCTTGAGCGCGCGGGAAAGCCGGTGGCGGAAGAAGCGCCGGCTGGTCAGCGCCTTCGGGAGCCATCTGAGATGGCGCAGCCCCCGAAACGGCGAATGCGGGGGATCATAGACAAAGTAGCACCAGTTTCGGTGCTCCACCGGCCAGCGTCCCGACAGGATGGACGGGATGCAGGCCGAGCTGTAGCCGAAGACCGACCTGAGTTTGCGCCGCTCGGGCGCGTGCGAGCGCGCGAAGGGATGATCCTTTATAATCTCCCAGCCGCAGGCGTCGACGAACACGAACAACGGGAGAAGCCGCTTCATTGGCCGACCTTTAGCTCACAGGCGCACGCGGGAAACAGGAAGGAGCCGCGGCGGAGGCGGATGGGTCGCGCGGCCCTTGGCGACGCGCCGACGCGCTCCTCCGTCAATATGAGAAAGGCCTGGTCATCGTCGATAACCGCGTCGCCGCGATACTGATTAAGGTCCGTTGCCAGGCGGTCGCGCAGCTCCATCGCGGTGCGCCCTGGGTTTGCATTGACCCGCAGCCAGGCCTTCAACCGGTGCATGCCATAGGTTTCGCCGGCGGCATTGCGCGTGTCGGTGAGGCCGTCAGTGTACAGAAGGACGGCCGCCGGCGATCCCATGCGCGCGGTCAGGCGGGGATAGACGGTGTCCGGCATCACGCCCAGCGGAAGGCCCCGAATCGGCATGCTTGAGACCGAGCGCCGCCCCGGAAGGACAAAGAGGGGAGGGCAGTGGCCCGCGCTTGCCGCCGTCAGCTCGCGGGCCTTCAGGTCGACGCGCACGATCTGCGCGGTGATGAACATTGAGACCGATGAGAGCTCATTGTAGAGAAGGCGGTTTAGTTCGCTGAGAAGCTTGGACGGATCGGAGCCGTGCGAGGCGAGCCCCCGAAGCAGGCCGCGCATCGTCGTGGCGAACAATGCGGCGGGCACGCCCTTTCCCATCACGTCCGCGATCATCAGGAGGAGCGACTGGTCGCCGAGGGCGATGGCGTCGTAGAAATCACCCCCGACCTCGCGGGCGCTCTGCCATCCGCCCGCCAGGCCGAAGCCGGACAGCTGGGGAAGGGTGCGCGGCAGGAGAAGGTGCTGTATGTCCTGCGCGATCTCGAGCTCGCGGGTGATCACGCGGCTCCGCACGTCCTCCCTCTGGCGCCTCAGGTTGAGTGTCTGGATCGCCAGGAACTCGGCGAAGGCGCGTATGACCTCGTCCTGGAGCCGCCCCAGCGGGAAATCTCCGCTGCGCCGGCCGACCGCTATTGTCCCAACCAGTGTGCCGCCAAAGGAAAGCGGACAGACGTGCCCGGTCCCCTCGGGCCCGACCGCGCGCAGGGGCTCGGCCGGGTCAAAGCACTCGCGCATGTCAAATCTTGCGGCCTTCTGGCCGACGGCCACCAGTTTCTCGATGCATGCGGAAACGTTGCCGTTGGCCCAGAGCTCGACGGGCCCGGAGTCCAGATCGGACTCGGAGGCCGCGGAAACGACCAGCCTTCGCCCGTCGGGGGAAAGCATGCGCAGGACGTACCAGTCCGCGGACGTGAGGTGGAGGAGATCGATGAGGATCCTCCCCTCGAACCCGTCGGAGGCATTGTCGATGCTACCAAGCTCGGCGCAGCACCGGAAGACGGAGGCAAGCGTCTCGGATCGGAGCTGCAGCTCGTCCGCCATTATCTCCATCTTCGTATTGGCCTCCGCGAGCTGGAGCTGGCATTTTTCAAGGGAGGGGGCCTCGGAGGGACTCCGCGACAGGGCCTCCTTGGGCGCTGCACTGGAAAGGCGCTTCTTGCGCATGACCAGAATGTTCTCATTCGTGCCACGAAGGTACCGCACCTCATCCATCACGGACTGAATGAGGAACAGCCCGCGCCCGCGGTCGGTCAGCGGCGAGGGCGCGGAAAGGCGTTCGCGTAGGGCAAAGCCGGCGGTGTGATCGGTCACCCGCAATTCGATCTGGGTCGGCGTGCACAGCGCCTCGGCGATGGGCTTGATGCACTTCAAGGGACCCTCCGCGTACTCGACCGCGTTGCTGCTGGCCTCGGCGATGCACAGCTCGTATGAGAAAAGCTCCCTTTCCGCCACGCCCTGCTCGGCGAGAAAATGGCGTATCGCGACCGATACCTCCCGGGCGGACTCAAGGTCGGGAGAAAATGCGAGGCGGAGTGTCGCTGGCCTGGCCGGCTCGATCGAGGGAGCGGCCATGGGTTCAGCGTCTGACGATTTCGAAAAGCTGCTGCATCTGGGTCAACTCAAGCAGTTGTTGTATCTCTGGCATCGGACTGAGTAGGCGCAGGGTCACGCCGTCACGCTGGGCGGTGGCCCGGTAGAGGGCGAACAGGGCCCCGAGCCCGCTACTGTCCATGAAGCGCGTCTTCGAGAGGTTGACCTCGATAAGCATCGTCGAGCCCGTGAGGGCCGCGTTGACCTCGTCGCGGAAGCGCGCCGAGTTGACGGCGGTCAGCTCCTGGATTTCGGAGACGCTCAGGCACGGACCCAGTATTTCGATTTTCATTGGCTGTTTGTCCGAGGCAGGGCCTGGGGGCTAGGGGTTGGACTCCCGGCCCATGCGGGCCCGTAGCGCCGTGACCAGGCCGGATTGAGATCCTGAGATCTCAGGCTTGGCCAGCGTCCGGCCGAATCGGTCCGTCGTAGCCGCATACGGCGACTTAGAAAGGGAGCTTAGCAGGAAGGGGTCCGGAACGTGGAGCGATGAGTCGGTTCGCCAGTCAACCAGGGTGCTGCCCCACGCCAATGAGTTCGACACGGAAGTCATGGGGCCCACGAAGGTGTCGGGGCCAACCCAGCTTTGTGCGACGCTGGCCTTCCCCTCGACGACGGCGCGATCCTCAAGGATTGCGCACGGGCCCACAACGGCGCCCGCCCCCACTGAAGCCTGGTCGCCGATCCAGCACGGCGCGATCAGCTTGGCAATCGGCGAGACCCGGGCACGGCTGCCGACCCAGATTCCTGGGCGGAACTCCGTCACCCGGATGCGCGCGGGCGTGAGGGCCCGCGGCATCCATGCGACCAGCGCCGCGAACCAGCTTGCATAGCTCTCGAACAACGGCAGCTCCGGGCAGCCTGGCAAATGGGACATGCAAACAACGTCGTTGGGAGCGGGGAGCCAATCCGCATCCCCTGCAGGCCGATAGCAATCGGACGCCTCCTTGCGCGTTGGCTCGACGTTGGCCGCGACCACCTCGATCTGCACGCCCCAGCGT
>PMSP01000291.1 GCA_003168315.1 Opitutaceae bacterium | reverse complement strand
CCGGCGGCCGCGGCGAGCACGACCGCAAGAACCGCCGCCGCAGCGAGGAGGAGACGCCTGCGCCAGGACGGCGTCGCTGTCATGGGATCCCGAGGACCTCGCATATCCGATGTGTCAATACACCCGGTGCCAGCGCCGCGTCCAGCGTGAGGGCGCTTGCCGGCGCCTGGAGGGGCTCGAACTGCGACCGGAGGAGCTCCTCCTTCATGAAATGCCCGCTGCGCCCGGCCATGCGGCCCTGGATAAGGTCAAAGTCGCCGCGCAGGAAGGCGAAGCGCGTGTCGGCGGGACCGGGCGCGAGGACCCGGCGGTAGGCCTCCCTGAGGGCCGAGCAGGCGACGACCGCCCTCCCGCCCCTTCCCGTGCAGGCGTCGATGGACGCCCGCACCGAGGCGAGCCAGGGGGCCCGGTCGGCGTCCCCGAGTGGGACGCCGGACGACATCTTGGCGACATTGGCCGCGGGGTGGAGGTCGTCCGCCTCGATGAAGTCCCACCGGGCCACCTCGGCCAGCGCGCGGCCGACGGTGGTCTTGCCGCAGCCGGACACCCCCATCACCACCACGACCGAGATCGGCTGGGGCTCCCACGACCGCGTCGCGCCGAGAGGGCGCCCCTCGTCGACGTCGAAGAGCTCGAAAATGGTCTCCAGCCCGGCGCCGTCGACCCCGTATTCCACGGCGCGCTCCCCGAGCACGGCGCTGCGGTCGTCGCGCCACCCGATCTTCGTCATGAAGCGGTTCCAGATGACGCATTCCTCGTCGCTGCGCCGCACGCCGCGCGCCTGGGCCCACGCGAGGACCTCCTCGTCGCATCCGCCCTCGAGCGTCCTCAGGCGGATGTCGGCGTAGGGGACCCCGAGGAAGCGGCAGCAGCGCGCGTCGAACACCGCCGGCTTGTGGTCGCCGAGGTTGTCCTGGTAGTCCGCCGGCAGTGCGCCCGTCGCATGCAGGCGCAGCTTGTCGAGCATGCGCCCGAAGACGACGATCCGCCCTACCTTGGCGTGCGGGCTCCTGAGTCCTGGGACGCGGGGCATGTGCGGGATCCCGGAGCGTCAGTCCCTGAGCAGGTAGACCACCGTGCAGAGGGCGGCGAAGATCACGGTCGGCGCGATCACCCAGAGGGGGCTAACCGGCACGTGGTACCTGTCGAACAGCCAGACGACGGCCAAGCTCTTCAGGACGATGACGCCCCAGCAGATCGCGATCAGCCTCTCGACCCGCCTGTTCCTCGGCGCCTTCACGGTCACCTTGACGCTGCGAACGAAGCCCTTCTCGTAGTCGTCGGGGGGGCGGCGGTTGATGAGTCGTACGAGGTCGGCGAACATGGTGGGATACTCCCCGGCAAACCTACGCTAGGAACGCGCCGGTTTCAATTGCCCTGTGGTTTCCGCTCGGGGGGCGAAGGCGCCCTCCCGGCGAGCGCCGCCAGCGCGGCAAGGTAGGCCGTGGTGCCCTGCGACCCGAGGCCCTCGATGTCGCCGGCGCCGAGCCGCCACCGCCAGTTGCCCTCCGCCTTGCCCGGGGAGTTGAACCGCGCCTCCGAGCCGCGGCTGAGGAGGTCCTGCATGGCGAAGACCGCGATCCCGCTCACGGAGGAGTAGGCGGTGCGGATGAAGTCCCAGCCGACCTCGTTCCCGATGACGCGCAGGTAGCGCCGCACGTGGTCGCGCGTCTCCTCGCCGGCGGTAGCGTACCACCCGAGCGTCGTGTCGTTGTCGTGCGTGCCCGGGTAGACGACCTCGTTTCGCCTGAGGTTGTGGGGAAGGTAGGGGTTCTTCGCGTCGCCTCCGAAGGCGAACTGGAGGACGGCCATCCCCGGCAGGCCCGTGTCGCTCAGCAGCTGCTCGACGGATGGGGTGAGGAGGCCCAGGTCCTCGGCGATGATCCTCGCCCCGGGGAACTCCCCGCTGACCGCGCGGAAGAAGCCGATCCCGGGACCCGGGCGCCACTCGCCCGACTTGGCGTTCTCGGCGGGGAGCGGGATCCTCCAGTAGGAGTCGAAACCCCGGAAGTGGTCGATCCTGACGATGTCGCACATCTCGAACGACGCTCGCAGGCGGTCCTTCCACCAGGCATAGCCGTCCGCGGCATGGACGTCCCACCTGTAGAGGGGGTTGCCCCAGAGCTGGCCGTCCGCAGAAAAATAATCCGGCGGCACGCCGGCGACGGCGACCGGACGGCCGTCCTTGCCGAGCTCGAAGAGCCCGGGGCGCGCCCACGCGTCCGCCGAGTCGGCCGCGACGAAGATGGGGATGTCCCCGATGATGCCTATCCCCCGCCGGGCAGCCTCGGCGCGGATGCCCCGCCACTGGGAGAAGAAGGCGTACTGGTAGAACTGGTGCGCCTCGGTCTCGGCGCGGAGCTTCGCGCGGAGCGCGGGCTTCACTCCCGGGTAGGTGCCGGCGGCGGCGGGCCATTCCCACCAGGCGCGGCCGCCGAAGCTGTCCTTAAGCGCCCGGAACAGGGCGTAGGGCTCGAGCCACCCGGCCTCGGCCGCCTTGAATTCCTCGAACCCCTGGGCTCCCAGGGGAGGCGAGCCCGCCGCCTTGTGGCGCTCAAACGCGCGCCTGAGGATCGGCCACTTCAGCTGGTAGAGGGCACCGTAGTCGACTGGGCCCGGCCCGAGCCCCGCAAGGGGGGCGAGGTCGCCCGCGTCCAGGAGCTTCCGGGAAACGAAGTCCTGCAGGTCGACGAGGTAGGGATTGCCCGCGAATGCGGAGAAGCACTGGTAGGGCGAGTCGCCGTAACCCGTGGGCCCGAGCGGGCAGACCTGCCACCAGGACATTCCCGCGGCCTGGAGGAAATCGAGGAAGCGGACCGCGGAGGAGTCGAGAGTCCCGATCCCCTGGTTGCCGGGCAGGCTCGTCGGGTGGAGGAGGACGNNCCCCGCCGACCGCGACGAGAGCCAGTTGAAGAGGGCCCCGCCCCTCGCCTCGGGTGGTATCATGGACGCATATTGGGGCTGCGGGCGCCCGGGCGAAGCCCAAAACGTCCCAAAGGGCCTCTGGGCGGTTGAATATCCGGGGATCCGGGATACCTTTGCGGGAGAGGCTACACGGTCACGGCACCATCAACTCCCCCAACCATGAAGACATCACGCCTGCTATCGATAGTCCTTGGAATGACCGCCGCCTGCGCGCTCCACGCAGCCGACACCAAGCCAGCCCCCCGCACCGAAGTCGTGTTCGACCACCCCGAGAACTTCTCCGACGTGCAGGACAGCAGCAACCCGACCGACAGGGGCCGCGATTCAATCCTGTCCAACATCCGCGACTTCGTCGTCGCGAGGGCCGACCACGCCCTTCCGGCCGGGTACGGCCTGGTGATCACATTCACAGACATACACCTCGCCGGGGAATACGAGCCCTGGCGCAGCGGCCAGTATAACGACGTCCGTATCGTCAAGGACATCTACCCGCCCTCGTTCAAGTTCACCTACTCGATCACCGACGGGAGCGGCAGGGTGGTGAAGCAGGGCAGCGAGAGCATCCGAGACTTGGACTTCCAGACGAGGCTCGCCTTGGACACCAGCGACCCGCTGCGCTATGAGAAGGGCATCCTGGGCGAGTGGGTGACCTTCAACGTGGACGGCCTGAAGAAGCGCTGAGGGGCCCGGGCGGAAGGGGGTCGCAATTTAACTTGCGCCCCCGTCGCACACATGCGACGTTGGGCCCATCGTTAGAGATAGCGTTTTGGTGACAGCATCTGGTGAGTCGTTGGCTGAGCGGTTTGCTCAAGTGATGATTTCGAAACCCGACGGTGGGAACGGACTGGCAGCGGACGGTGCCTCTACAAACATCACATCATGAGCAATTCCAAACTATACGTTGGAAATCTCTCGTTCAAAACGACCGAAGACGAGCTCCGCTCGCACTTCGGCCAGTTCGGATCCGTTACCGACGTTTACGTCGCTATGGACAAAATGACGGGCCGCCCGCGCGGCTTCGCCTTCGTTACCATGAGTACGGCCGAAGAGGCCAAGGTAGCGGCTGAGAAGGTCAACGGCGTCGAGCTCGGAGGCCGTCAG
>PMSP01000194.1 GCA_003168315.1 Opitutaceae bacterium | reverse complement strand
TCAGCACCCTCCAGCCTGTAGATCGGCTTCACCTTGGCCTCAAGCGCCTTGACCCCGCTCAAGGGCGACCCCGGGTCGCGGTCTCCCGTCATGAACAGCATCGGGCGCGGCGCGGCGCACGCGATCACGGCCTCGGTGTCGAAGTGCCTCAGCATGCCGGGGACGAAGTAATAGATCCCGTGCTCCTTCATGCCTGTCTCGAGGATCAAATTCTCATAGCGAGTCATGCACGCCACGCAGACTGCAGTCCTTGGCCGATCGTCGAGCGCCATGATCCACCATCTCCTCGTGCTCCCCATGCTGATCCCGGTGACCCCTATCCGCGATGGGTCCACCTCCGGACGGGAGCAGAGGTAGTCGAGGGCCATGAGGTCATCCCGGACGATCGCGCCCCAAAGCGTGCGTCCGGCCCAAAGGCTGAACTTGGAGGCGCTCAGCTCCCCCGCCCCACCCTTCTCCGCGGATCCGGCGGGCCCCTGGCCGTTCCGCTCCCCGAAGCCGTACGCGTCGATGCCGAGGACCGCGAATCCAAGTCTGGCCAGTGCCGGGCCCGGAGGAACGGGGGTGGCGTTCTGGCGGAGCATCTCCTCCTTCCCGACCTCGTACTGCCCCGCGTGCCAGTGGCAGTAAAGGATGGCCGGCACCTTCCCCGGGACGTTTTTCGGCAGGAAGAGGTAGCCGGGCACGGTCGCATTGAGGCCGTTTGAAAAGGCGAACTTCTCGAGGATGCAGTCCCCCTCGTCAGTCCGCGAGAGCACGGTAACCTCAGGCACCCTGGGGCGAGGCGGGAATTCCCCAAGGAGTCTCCAGAGCGTCGCCCGGATCTCAGCCTTCCGGGCGGTCCACTCTTCCATGTCGGCCGGAATGGTGAATTCCGGGACCTTCACGGTGTCGAGCCACAGCTGGGCGCTGGAATCCGGCATGGGCGCTCCTAGGGCCGTAGACAATTGGGAAAGGCAGCCAACGGCAGCTGAAATGAGGGCATATTTCACCGGGGGTTGCGGGGGCCCAAGCATCCAGCCCGCTCGTCGGGGTTGTCAACGGCGCGGCCGGCGGATATCGCTGGCTCACCTGGTGAGCGTCGAGAGGTAGTCGGAAAGCTGCTCGAAGGTTCCGGTCCAGCCCATCGTCATTGAATCGCGTCCGCCATCGAACGCCTTGCGCTCCGCCTCGGTCGGATTCAGGGGCGACCATCGAACCGTGACAGCCGTCTTTCCCCCGTTCTCGGAAAATGTCGAGGTGGTCAGCATCTCGAGGGGCCAGTCCGCAACCATGGGGTGGCGGGTCAGCTCTCCCTTCTCGTCGGAGAAGGAATTAACGAGCACGATCCACTCCGGGGGCGCGATCTCCCGGAAGACCCACCTGCCCCACATTTCGCGGCCCTGGAAGCCCATGGAGAAATGGAAGACGCCGCCGGGGCGCAATTCCAGCTTCGCTACGCGAATCGTGGACCCCTTGGGCCCAAACCACCGGGCCAGGTGATCCGCCTCAGTCCAGGCTTTGAAGACGAGATCCCGGGGGGCGTCGAAAACGCGTGTGATCACGAAATCGCCATCAGCGGGCACCATTTTCGGGAGATGCTCGGACAGGCGCTCGAGGGTCTGCTTGGCACCCTCGATCGCCCCGTATTCACGGACGATCTTGTCCCGGTCCCCGGCAGTCGGGAATACCATGCGAATTGTCACCCGGGTACTGCCGGCGGCGAGGGACTCAAACGTCCATGTCGCCTCAAATTCCACGTGCGGCCCACCCTTTTTTCGCCCTTCATTGGAAAACGAGAGGCGCTCCGGCTTGAGGACCTCCGTGAAGATGCAGCTGTTCGGGTATTCGGTTCCATCCGGCCCGCGCATAATATGCCTCCATGCGCCGCCAAGCCTCACGTCCATCTCGCCAATCGTCGTTGTGAACCCCCTGGGACCCCACCAATGGACGATGTGCGCCGGCTCGGTCATCGCCTGCCAGACCAGCTCCCGCGGCGCGTTGACGACGCGGGACACGACGATGCTCCGATCTGCTAGAGACTCATCAGGGTCATTTCTTGTGGCCATGATTCGTTTCCTTCCTTTGCAATTCTTTCAGATAAATCTCCAGGCGGTCGAAGCTTTCCTCCCAGAATCGGCGGTAGTCCCCCACCCACTCGGAAACATCCCTGAGCGGGGATGCCTGAAGGCGGCAGGGGCGCCACTGGGCTCGCCTGCTGCGAGCGACGAGTCCGCTTCGCTCAAGCACCTTGAGGTGCTTGGAGACCGCTGGGAGGCTCATCCTGAATGGCCGGGCGAGGTCGTTGACTGAGGACTCGCCCGCGGCGAGGCGCGCCAGGATCGCCCGCCGCGTGGGATCGGCGAGGGCTGAAAAGGTGGCGCTCAGGCGGTCGGGGGACATGCGGCGATATTATTTAACCTATAGGTTAAATACGCGGCCGGTTCCGTCAAGCGCCTTTTTCGATATTTTCGCGGGCATTCCCCGACTAGTGCGAGTCGGCGGGAGGCGGAGGAGTCATGTCCTCTGCGTTCTGCTTCAGGATCTCCTCGGGGCGGATATCGCTACTTGGCAGCGGGGGTGGGTTCGGAATGGCCGCCGCCGTGTCCCCCGGCGCCGCCTTGTTCGTCTCGCTTCCCGGATGCTCAGCCAACCGCTCGGTCCGCCCCCAGTGGGCCCTGTCCCAGCCGCCGCCGAGATTGTTCACCAGGTTGACGCTCGCGACCAGCTGCCTCAGCTGCACCGAGAGTTCGGCCTCGCGGCTCGTGAGAAACGAATTTTGCGCAGTGATTACGTTAACATAGCTGTCTATCCCGTTCTTGAAGCGGTCCACGGAGAGTTCGACCGTGTGCTGGGCCGCCACGGTGGCCCCATGCTGCTGCGACAGTTCCTGCGAGAGGACGCGAAGGCTGGCGAGGTTGTCCTCCACCGACTGGAGCGCGGTCAGCACGGCCTCGCGGTAGTTCGCCGCGGCCTGGTCGTTGAGCGCCCTCGCCTGCTCGGTCGCGGCCCTGCGGGCGCCTCCGTCGAACAGGATTTGGGCCAGCTCGGGGCCGAAGGACCAGAACCGGTTCGGCCAGTCCAGCAGCTGGGGGAGAGTCGTCGATTCAAAGCCGGCCGAGGCGCTGAGCGTCAGCTGGGGGAAATAGGCCGCCCGGGCTATGCCGATGGCGGCGTTGGTCGAGGCGACCTGCCGCTCCGCAGTCGCGATGTCGGGCCTGCGCTCGATGAGGTCCGACGGAATCCCGACTGGAATCACGGGAAGCGCCGGGTTGAACGGGCGGACTGCAAGGGAGAACCTGGCCGGAGGAACGCCGATCAGCACCGCAATGGCGTGCTCGAATTGCGCCCGCGCGATCCCGAGGTCGGTCGCCTGCGCCTCCGCACTGTCGAGCTGGTTGTCCGCCTCGGCAAGGTCCTCGTCCGAGGCGAGCCCGTTCGTGAAAAGCGTGCGGACCAGGTGGATGCTCGCTTGGTAGTCGGCCAGCGTCGTCCCCAGGATGCGCCTCTGCTCATCGACCGCCCTCAGCTGGAAATAGTCCTGCGCGAGCTGGCTCTGGGTGCTGAGGAGCGCCGTCGCCACCTGCGCGGCGCTGGCCTGGGCGGCGTAGCGGTCCTGGGCGACCGCGTTCCTGACGCTCCCCCAAAGGTCGACCTCGTAGGACGCCTCGAGCGGCAGCGTGTAGAGGGTTCGCGTGCCGTTATTATTTCCGCCGTTCGTGGTGGTCGTCTGGCCCTGGCCGGTCGTCGTCGTGCCGGTGTTACCCGTGGTCGACCCGGTTGTCCCGGATGTTGACCCTCCGGTCCCCGAGCCGTTCGTGCCCGGGCCGGACGAGACAATCGTGGTGTTCGACGAGCCGCCCGACGCGCTGGAGCGCGAGCGGATGACGGACGGGGCTACGCTGAGAGTCGGGAACAGAGCAGCCCGGGCCTCCGAGACAAGGGCTCGGGCCGCGCGGTAGTTGGCCTCGGCGGCGGCGACCGTCTGGTTGGATATCTCCACGCGGGACTCGAGCTCATTGAGCTGCGGGTCCCCGTACACCTCCCACCAGTTCCCCTTGATCTCTGAGTCCCTCGGCTCGGCGACCTTCCAGCCCTCGGCGGCATTCTTGTCGACAACCGCCTCCTTGAACGCTGGCGGTGTCTCGGCCTTCGGGGCGTCGTAGTGCGGGGCCAGGTTGCATCCCGCAACAGCGAGGACGCTCAGGGTGGCCGCAAGGATCAGGGACCTGGTGCTGGCTGTCATGTGGTTGCCGGATTGGCGGCCGGGGTGCCTGCCGGCGCAACCGCCTGGGGAGGCTGTGCAAACCCGAACTTCGAGATCCAGTTGTTCAGCCTGTCCATGTAGAGGTAGATCACGGGCGTCGTGAAGAGTGTCAGCGCCTGGCTCACTATCAGGCCCCCGACGATGGCGATGCCGAGGGGGCGCCTGAGCTCGGAGCCCGTGCCCGATCCAAGGGCAAGCGGCAGGCCTCCGAGGAGCGCCGCCATGGTCGTCATCATG
>PMSP01000112.1 GCA_003168315.1 Opitutaceae bacterium | reverse complement strand
CCGGGCACCGATCATGCCGGCATTGCTACGCAAGCATTGGTCGAACTCCAATTGATGGAACGCCAACAGCCCGGCAGCCGCGAAATGGGCCGCGAAGCCTTTATCGAACGCGTGTGGGAATGGAAGGCGGAATCAGGCGGCGCCATTCTCAGACAGCTGAAGCGGCTCGGCGCCTCGTGCGACTGGGACCGGACCCAGTTCACGATGGACCCGGCCTACTCGCGGGCCGTGCTGACGGTGTTCGTCGAGCTGTTCCGGCGCGGCCGCATCTACCGCGGAAAGCGGATGGTCAACTGGTGCCCGGCCTCGCAGACGGCGCTCTCGGACGAGGAGGTGATCATGAAGCCCGTCAACAGCGTCCTCTACAAGGTGCGCTACGAGCTCGTCGACTCCCCCGGGCAGTTCATCCAGGTGGCGACGACACGCCCGGAGACGATCCCCGGGGACGTGGCGATCGCCGTCCACCCCGACGATCCCAGGTATTCAGGGCTGGTCGGCCGCAGGGTCTGGCGCCCCCTGAACCGGGCCGAGATCCCCGTGATCGCCGACGCCGCCGTGGACCCCAAGTTCGGGTCGGGCGCCCTCAAGATCACGCCGGCCCACGACAGGGTGGACAACGAGATCGGGCTCCGGCACGCGCTCCCCGTGATCGACATCCTGAACGCCGACGCGACCCTGAACGAGCTGGCCGGCCCGGAGCTCGCGGGGATGGAGCGCTTCGCCGCCCGCAAGAGGGCGGCCGAGCTCCTCGGGTCCTCCGGCGCCCTTGTCGGCGAGGAGGCCTACGCGAACAACGTCGGGTATTCCGAGCGCTCCGACGTCCCGATCGAGCCGCGCCTCACCTGGCAGTGGTGGCTGCGCTACCCGAGGGTCGATGAGGCCAGGTCAGTCGTCCGCGAGGGCGTCATCCGCTTCCATCCGGAGCGCTGGGCGAAGGTCTATCTCCACTGGCTCGACAACATCCAGGACTGGTGCATCAGCCGCCAGCTCTGGTGGGGGCACCGGATACCGGTCTGGTACCGCAAGGGCCTGGACCGCGACCGCATGGGCGAGGCCGACCTGGGGGACCCGGCGAAGATCCACGTCTCCGTGGACGGCCCCCCCGACCCGGAGAACTGGGTGCAGGAGGAGGACGTGCTGGATACCTGGGCCTCCTCGTGGCTCTGGCCGTTCGCCACCCTGGGATGGCCCGACCCCGCGGAGATGAAGCGGGACGGCTTCGACGCGTTCTACCCGACCAGCACCCTCGTGACGGGGCCCGACATCATCTTCTTCTGGGTGGCCCGCATGATCATGGCCGGCCTCGAGTTCACCCGGCCGGGGGAGCCCGTCGAGCGCCGGGTCCCCTTCCGGGATGTCTTCTTCACCGGGATCATCCGCGACGCGCAGGGCCGGAAGATGTCAAAGTCCCTGGGCAACTCGCCGGACCCCCTCGACCTCATCGACGCCTATGGGGCGGACGGGCTCAGGTTCGGGATCATCTCGATCGCGCCCCAGGGCCAGGACATCCGGTTCCAGGAGGACCGGATCGAGGGCGGGAAGAACTTCTGCAACAAGCTGTGGAACGCCTGCCGCTTCCGGCAGATGAGCGGGCCGGCCGGCGACAACACCTCTCCCCGGTCGATCCTCGCGCGCATTGACCCCGCCAGGTTCGACGCGGACGACCACGCCATCCTGGAGCGGCTCCTCTCTGCGACCCGCGAGGTCGACCGCTGCTTCGCCGAGTTCGAGTTCAGCGCGGCCGCGCAGGCCCTCTACGGGTTTTTCTGGAACGACTTCTGCGACTGGTACGTGGAGGTCTCGAAGTCCAAGCTCCAGTCGGAGGACACGAGGGCGAACTGCCTCGCGATCCAGGACCTCGTCCTCAGGCAGGCGCTCCTCCTGCTGCACCCCTTCATCCCCTTCATCACCGAGGAGCTCTGGTCGCAGCTCGGCTACTGCGGGAAAGAGGGCGGGTTCATCGTCGACGGGGTCCTCGAGGACGCCTCCCGGTGCGCCCTCGCCCTCGGGACCCTCGGGGCGAGGCCGGACCCGGTGCAGGCGGCCTCGGTCGAGAAGATGAAGGCATTCGTCTCCCGGGCCCGCGCCCTCAAGGCCGAGCACAACCTCGCGGGCAGGAGGGACGTGACGTTCTTCGTCACGACCGACGACGCGGCGTGGGCGGCCCTCGAGCCAAACCTCACGAAGCTGTCCCGGATGGCCGGGGCCTCGGAATTCCTGCGCCGCGAGAAGGTCGAAGGCGCGCCGGCCTCCGTGACCGCGCTCGGGACGCTCTACCTCGACCTCGCGAGCGCGGTCGACGTCGGGGCGGAGAGGGCCCGCATGTCGAAGGAGATCGCGGCCCTCGACGGGCACATCGCGGCCACCGAGGCGCGCCTCGCGAACCGGGCCTTCCTCGACAAGGCGCCCCCGGCCGTCCTTGAGGGCGCCCGCAGGCAGCTCTCCGAGCAGCAGGCGAAGCGCGCCGAGCTCGGCCGCTTGCTCAAATCGCTCGGTTGAGGTAACCTTGGGAATGCCCGCATCGCCAAGGATCCTAGCCTTCGCCGGCAGCGCGCGCCGCGAGTCGCTCAACCGGAAGTTCCTCGCCGTCGCGATGGAGGAGGCGAGGGCCGCGGGCTGCGAGGTCACGCTCGCGGACCTGAACGAGCTCAGCCTCCCGCTCTACCACGGCGACCTGGAGGACACCGCCGGCGTGCCCGCGAACGCGGTGAAGCTGGTCGCCCTCATAAGATCCCACCATGGGCTCCTTCTCGCGTCCCCCGAGTACAACTCGATGATCACGCCGCTCCTCAAGAACACGATCGACTGGTGCACGCGGGACGCGGAGAACCCGTTTGAGGGCAAGGCGGCCGCGGTCATCTCCGCCTCGCCCGGGGCGCTCGGCGGGGTCCGCTCGCTCCAGATGGCGCAGATGCTGCTTTTGAAGCTGGGGTGCCAGGTCGTGCCGGGACAGTGCTTCCTCGCGAACGCGGGGACGGGGTTTGACGCCGGGGGGCGCCTCGTCGACCCGCGGACGCAGAAGTCGCTCAAGGTCCTGATGGCCAAGCTCGCCCTGGCCGCCGGCCGCCTGGCGGCCTGAGGCGGCGCCTGTCTGCGGGCTTGCCCGCGGGGTCGCGCATACCATTAAATTAAATCTCCATGAAGAAAGCCCTCATAACCGGAATCACGGGCCAGGACGGCTCGTATCTCGCTGAGCTCTTGCTCGCAAAGGGTTACGAGGTGCATGGGATCATCCGGAGGGCCTCCACCTTCAACACCAGCCGCATCGACCACCTCTACAGCGACCCGCACGTGAACGGGGTCAGGCTGTTCCTCCACTATGGGGACCTCGCCGACTCGGTGCAGATGGTGAAGCTCCTCTACGAGCTGCAGCCCGACGAGATCTACAACCTGGGGGCGCAGTCCCACGTGCGCGTGTCGTTCGACATCCCGGAATACACCGGGGACGTGGACGGCCTCGGGGCGCAGCGGATCCTCGAGGCGATCCGCGAGGCCGGGATCGTGAAGAAGGTCCGGTACTACCAGGCCTCGTCCTCCGAGATGTACGGGAAGGTCCAGCAGGTGCCCCAGACCGAGGCCACCCCCTTCTGGCCGCGCTCGCCCTACGGCTGCGCGAAGGCCTACGCCTACTACCTCACCGTCAACTACCGGGAGAGCTACAACCTCCACGCGAGCAACGGCATCCTCTTCAACCACGAGTCGCCGCGGCGCGGCGAGACGTTCGTGACGCGCAAGATCACGAGGGCGGCCACCCGCATAAAGGTCGGGCTCCAGGACTCGCTCTACCTCGGCAACATGGACGCCCAGCGCGACTGGGGCTATGCCAAGGAGTACGTCGAGATGATGTGGATCATGCTCCAGCAGGACAAGCCGGACGACTATGTCGTCGCGACGAACGAGACCCACAGCGTGAAGGACTTCTGCGAGGAGGCCTTCGGGCTCGTCGGCCTCGACTGGAAGAAGTACGTGAGGCACGACGCCCGCTATGAGCGCCCGGCCGAGGTGGAGCTCCTGATCGGCGACCCGGCGAAGGCCGCGAGGCAGCTCGGCTGGAAGCCGACGGTGCGCTTCAAGGGGCTCGTGAAGATAATGGTCGACCACGACCTCGACCTGGCCAAGCGGGAATCCCAGATAGCCAAGCTGCCGAGTCCGTGACAAAGGTCTTCATCGCTGGCCACCACGGGATGGTGGGTTCGGCGCTCGTGCGCCGGCTTAAAAAGGAGCCCGGGACGGAGCTCCTCCTGAGGGACAGGAAGCAGCTGGACCTGACGAGCCAGTCGGCCGTCTCGGCCTTCCTCGCGGCCGAGAAGCCCGACATCGCCATCATCGCCGCGGCCAAGGTGGGCGGGATCCACGCCAACAGCACCTTCCCCGCGGACTTCCTCCACGAGAACCTGGCGATCGCGTCCAGCACGGTCCACGGGGCCTGGGCCGCCGGGGTCTCCCGCGTCCTCTTCCTCGGCAGCTCGTGCATCTACCCCAAGAACGCGCCCCAGCCGATGACGGAGGACTGCCTCCTCACGGGTCCGCTGGAGCCGACGAACGAGGCCTACGCGGTCGCGAAGATCGCGGGACTGAAGCTCTGCCAGTACTACCGCAGGCAGCACGGCGTCCTCTTCCACTCGGCGATGCCGACGAACCTCTACGGCCCGGGCGACAACTACCACCCGAAGAACTCCCACGTCCTGCCGGCGCTTATCCGCCGCTTCCACGAGGCGCGCGAGGCCGGCGCCGCGGAGGTGGTCGCCTGGGGCACCGGCTCGCCGCGCCGGGAGTTCCTGCACGTGGACGAACTCGCCGACGCATGCGCCTTCCTCCTCGGCCGCTCCGATCCCCCCGACTGGATCAACGTCGGCACGGGGACGGACGTGACGATCCGGGAGCTGACCGAGATCGTGGCCGAGGCGACGGGCTACCGGGGCCGCATCAGGTGGGACGCCACGATGCCCGACGGGACGCCCCGCAAGCTCCTGGACGTGTCGCGCCTCTCGGGCATGGGCTGGACGGCGAAGACCGGCCTGCGGGACGGGATCGCCGCCACCTACCAGGCCTTCCTCGAGGAGAAGAAGTCCGGGACCCTCCGCGGATAGGCCCCTCCACCCGTGGCCGACGAGATTCCAACCGTGGCGGCTGACGTCGAGGATTCCGGGCCGAAGAAGTCCTTCTGGGGCCACCTGGCCGACCTGAGGTCGGCCCTGATCCGCTCGGCGATCGCCATCGGGATCTCGCTGATCGTCTGCCTTCTCGCGAGCCCCTGGCTCGTCAGGGTGCTGATGGAGCCCCTGAGGCACATGCGCATGTTCGAGAAGGCCAGGCCCACCGTGACGCTCCAGATCGGCGACACGAAGCTCGGCCCCTTCCAGGTCACCCGCGAGCAGTTCCCCGGGCTTCCAGCCGGGGATGCCCCCAATGTCGTGTTCCGCGTCGGCACGGCGGCGATGGGGAAGGAGCAGGTTGCCACGCTCACGATGGAGCCCGGCGCGGGACCGGCCGACCTGGTCGAGGTGAGGCTCCACAACTTCAGCCCGGCGGAGTCGTTCATGGTCGCCTTCCACGTCGCCCTCTTCGGCGCCCTCGCGGTCTCGTCCCCCTTCTGGATCTTCTTCATGGGGGGCTTCATCCTTCCCGCGCTCAACTTGAAGGAGCGCAGCGTGATCTTCAAGTGGCTCGGCTGGTCGGCCTTCCTCTTCTTTGCCGGCGCCCTCTCAACCTACTTCTTCCTCCTGCCCGTGGCTCTGCGGGCCTCGGTTCAGTACTCCAACCTCCTCGGGTTCTCGGCGCAGGACTGGAGGGCGATCGAGTACATCAACTTTGTCTGCAAGTTCATCTTCGGGATGGGGCTCGGGTTCCAGTTCCCCCTCATCGTCCTCTTCCTGGTGAAGATCGGGGTCCTCACGCACGCGCAGCTGACGAAGTACCGGCGCCACGTCGCCGTCCTCGCGCTCATCCTCGGGGCGGTCCTGACGACCCCGGAGGTCGTGACGCAGGTGGCGATGGCGGTCCCGCTCTACCTCCTCTACGAGATCTGCATCTGGATCGCCTGGCACTGGGAGCGCAAGAAGCGCAAGGCCGAGGGGGAGATGTCAATTTAGCCGCAGGCCCGTCGATTCCCTAGATGATAGTCCGGACCGTCACCCAGGTTGAGATTGGCCCGCGGGTCGCTTCATTGGAGGCCTGCCTGCGCTCGCCATGATTGCCTTCGAACACGCGCTCCTCCTGCTCCTCCTGGTCGCGAGCCTGAGCGTCGCCGGCCGCTGGCTCCCCTGGCCGCAGCTCATCACCTTCCTCCTGGGCGGCATAGGGATCGCCTTTCTCCCTGGGTTCCCGCGATTCGAGCTCGATCCCGGGTTCTTCTTCCTCTGCTTCCTGCCGCCGCTCCTCTTCTCCGACGGCTGGCTGATGCCGTTGCGCGAGCTTGCCAAGGCCAAGCGCCCGATCCTGCTCCTCGCGGTGGGGCTCGTCATCTTCACGACGCTCGCGGTCGGGTTCGTGGCGCACTGCCTCATACCCGGCCTGCCCATGGCGATGGCCTTCGCCCTGGGCGCCATCATCTCGCCGACCGACGCGGTCGCCGTGAGCGCGGTCACCGAGCGCCTGCGGGTGCCCGCGCGGCTCTCGACGATCCTGAGCGGGGAGAGCCTGATGAACGACGCGACGGGCCTAGTCGGCTTCAAGTTTGCCCTGGCCGCGGTCGCGGCGGGCACCTTCTCGCTGAGCCACATGGCGGTTGAGTTCTCCCTCCTCTCGGTCGGCGGCTTCGCGGTCGGGCTCGCGGTCGGCTACGGGATCGGGCGCCTGCGCGACCTCCTTCGGCGGCTCCGCGCCACCGAGTCCCTCGTCGAGACGACGCTGTCCCTCCTGACTCCGTATGCGGCGTACCTGCTCGCCGAGGAGCTGCGGGTCTCCGGAATCCTCGGCGTCGTCGCCGCGGGCCTCTACTCGGGGTGGCGCGACCCCGTCCGCATGGACGCGGAGACGCGCCAGAACGCCTTCGGCGTCTGGTCGCTCGTCATCTTCTGGCTGAACGGCATCGCCTTCGTTCTCCTCGGGCTGCAGTGCCCCCTGCTCTTTGCGGCGGTGAGCCACCAGTTCACGACGCCCGAGCTCATCGGCCTCACCTCCGCGGTCGCCGGGACGGCGATCATCTCCCGCATCGTCTGGGTCATCCCCGCCTCGTACATTCCGTTCATCTTTCCGTCGGTCCGCAGGAGGGAGGTGAAGCCGCTTTTCTCAAGGGTCTTCGTGGTGGGCTGGGCCGGGATGCGGGGCACCGTCACCCTGGCCGCCGCCATGTCCATACCGCTCACCATGGGGGACGGCTCGGCCTTCCCGGGGAGGGACATCGTCATCTTCCTGGCCTTCGGGGTCATCGTGACCACCCTGGTCCTGCAGGGGACGACGCTCGAGGCGCTGATCCGGAGGCTCGGGATCCACGGCGACGAGAGCCGCCCGAGGGAGGAGCGCCTGGCGAGGATGACCGCCGTCGAGGCCGGCCTCGCCGCGCTTCGCAGGATCGAGAGGTCCGCGTCGACGCCCGACGAGAACGCGGCCGTCGGCCTCGCCATCGCCGAGTACGAGCAGCGCCTCGCGGTCCTGACGGCCGAGGGCGAGACGCAGAAGAGAGCGCGCCGGCGCCGGACGGCGGGGCACCGCTACCACGTCGCCGCGCTCGACGCGGAGCGCCGCGCGCTGGACGACCTCTGGCGAAGCGGCGCGATAATAGACGAGGTCTACCGGCCCCTGCAGCAGCTCCTCGACCATGAGGAATCCATGCTGCGCGGGCTGATGCCCCAGCAGGATCCCGGGTCGTCCCCCGCGTGAGGCCCCCGGCGGGCTCCTTGTCCGCTTGCGGTCCGGCCGTTACCGGCTTTTATTCGGTGCCCCATGATCTCCCCAGAGACCTTCAACCACATCGAGAACATCAAGAAGCGCGCCGGCCACCTGTGGAGGTTTCTTTGACGTCGACCAAAAGCGCCGGGAGATAGAGGCGATGGAGGCCCAGATGGGCGAGCCGGGCTTCTGGGACAACAACGAGCGCGCCCAGAAGCACATCGGCAAGCTGAACGTGCTGAAGCGAAGCGTGCTGCCCGTGATCGCCTTCCAGAGGAAGGTCGAGGACACCGGCGTCATGCTGGAGCTGATCGAGGCCTCCGGGGGCGGGGAGCGCGAGGCCAGCGAGAAGGAGCTCGAGGCCGGCGTCTCCGCGATGGGCGAGGAGCTCGACAAGCTCGAGATCGCGTCCTTCCTCACGGGCCAGTTCGACAGGAACAACGCGTTCCTCTCGATCCAGGCCGGCGCGGGCGGCACCGAGTCCTGCGACTGGGCCGACATGCTCTTCCGGATGTACAACAGGTGGGCCGAGCGCCGCGGCTTCGAGGTCGAGGTCCAGGACGTCCAGGCGGGCGACCAGGCCGGGATCACGAAAGCGACCCTCGTCATCAAGGGCGAGAACGCCTACGGGTACGCCAAGGCCGAGCGCGGAGTCCACCGGCTGGTCCGGATCAGCCCGTTCGACTCGAACAAGAGGCGCCACACCTCGTTCTGCGCGGTCGACGTCATCGCCGAGATCAACGAGGAGATCGAGATCGAGATCCCCGAGAGCGAGATCCGCGTCGACGTGTACCGCTCCTCCGGGAAGGGCGGCCAGGGAGTCAACACGACGGACTCCGCGGTCCGGGTGACCCACATCCCCTCCGGCATCGTCGTCGTCTGCCAGAACGAGCGGTCGCAGATCAAGAACCGGGCGAGCGCGATGGGCGTGCTCAAGTCGAGGCTCTACGAGAAGAGGCTCGACGAGCAGCGCAGCGAGATGGAGCGCTTCTACGGCGAGAAGGGGGAGATCGGCTGGGGAAGCCAGATACGCAGCTACGTGCTGCAGCCCTACCAGATGGTGAAGGACCTGCGGACGGGCTACAGCACGAGCGACACCCAGGGCGTCCTCGACGGCAAGATCGACGCTTTCATCACGGCGTGGCTCCGGGCGGGCAGCCCCAGGCACCGCAACAAGGACATCCAGATCGAGGACTAGGGGGGAGCATGCCGGACCTCACATTTGACACCCTGAAGTCGGCGTTCGCCGCGCAGTCCCTCTTCGAGGACAAGACATGGCGCCTTTCGCCCGACGCGTGGCCGATCCTGCCCGCCCAGGCGCAGGAGCTCGAGGCCATCGGGTCGGCGTGCCTCGAGTTCCACCAGGCGCTGGAGAACCTCTACCTGCGATCGGTCGCCGGGAAGAACCTCCTTCGCAACAGGCCGCTGACCGCGCCCTGGGTCGCCGACTACCTCGACCGCGGCAAGCCCGAGGCCCTGGTGGCCCATGCGCGCGACCCGAGGAACCGCGGCATGTTCCCGACGGTGATTCGCCCCGATCTCCTCATGACGGACGACGGGTTCGTGATGACGGAGCTCGACTCCGTGCCCGGCGGCATCGGGCTCACCGCGTTCCTGAACCGGCTCTACAGGGACACCGAGGGCGTCATCGGCGCCGACGACGCGATGATCAAGAACTTCCACGCCTCGCTCGCCGCGCTGAGGCCCGACGTGCGCAACCCCCTGGTGGCGCTCGTCGTCAGCGACGAGGCCGCCACCTACAGGCCCGAGATGCAGTGGATCGCCCACCAGATGCAGGTCGCCGGCCAGCGCGTGTTCTGCATGAGGCCGGAGGATCTCTTCCCCCTCGGCGGGGCGCTCTTCTTCGACGTCGAGGGCAATCCCGAGAAGATCGACATCATCTACCGCTTCTTCGAGCTCTTCGACCTGGCGAGCATCCCGACGGCGCGGTTCATCTTCGACGCGTGGGCCTCGGGCGACGTCGCCATTGCGCCCCCGATGCGCCCCTTCCAGGAGGAGAAGCTCGCGTTCGCGCTCTTCCACCACCACCTGCTGCAGGGCTACTGGGAGGAGGCGCTGGGCGGCCGCTCGCTGAAGCTCCTGCGGTCGCTGATCCCGCCGACGTGGGTCATGGATCCCGCCCCGCTCCCCCCCGGCGCCGTCCTAGACGGCCCCAGGACGGCCGGCCGCGCGCTCGCCGACTGGCGCGACCTCATCGCGGCGACCCAGAAGGAGCGCGACCTCATCATCAAGATCAGCGGCTTCCACGAGACCGCGTGGGGCGCGCGCAGCGTCGTCCTCGGCAGCGACTCCTCAAGGGAGGAGTGGCAGCAGGGTGTCGAGCGCGCGCTTGAGCTTGCTCCCAGGAACCTCCACGTCCTGCAGGTCTACCGGAAGCCGCGGCGGGTGGGGCACACGCTCTACCGCCCGGATCCGCCCCACGAGGCGCACGAGGCCGACGGCAGGCTGCGGCTCTGCCCGTATTATTTCATGGTCGACGGGAAGGCGCGCCTTTCCGGCGCGCTCGCCACGTTCTGCCCCCCCGACAAGAAGATCATCCACGGGATGCAGGACGCTGCCCTGCTCCCGACCCGGATCCGGCGCCCCTAGAAGGCCGCCCCCCGGGGCCGCGATCAGCTCTTCGGGTTCTGCGCCTCGATGTCGGCGAGGTGCTTCTCGATCTCGTTCTCCTTGTCGACCAGGTCCTGCTCGACCTTCTTGCGGTCGTTGCTGGTGATGATGCTGAAGTTCGAGGCGTCCTTGACGACGTTGGCGGGGAGCATGAGGAGCCGGGTCAGGATGCCGTCATCCTTGA
>PMSP01000069.1 GCA_003168315.1 Opitutaceae bacterium | reverse complement strand
CTGCGCCGGGGCCGGCTGGGCTGGCGTGGGGACCGCCCGGGCGCGCCCCATGTACATCCCCAGCCGGATTCCCGCCGCCAGGAAAAGGAGCGGCACGACCACGTAGCGCGTCAGGGCGCTCAGGGGCCTCCTCGGGAATCTGCTTCGTGGGGCGGTTGCCATCGGGGCTCGGGTGGGATGACGGGGGCGGCAGGATGAAGTTTCTTTCTTGCGTGTGCAACCCGCGGGCTCCAAAGCGCGTGCTGCAACGACCATGCTCAAACAAGGCATACGGGGCTTCGCGGCCCTCGCTGCGCTGGCCCTCCTCGCGGGATGCGGGCACATCAGCACGCGCGCGCTCCCGAATGCCAACATAAGCGGGTACAGGCACATCTTCGTCGAGCACCGCCTGGCGGACAGCTTCGGCGTCGCCGACGAGATAGCGCGCCAGCTCAGGGTGATGGGCTATGACGCCTCCGCGGGGGCGCTGACAATGATGCCAGGCGGCACGGACCTCATCGTGTCCTACGACGACCTCTGGACGTGGGACTTCAACACCTACATGATCGAGCTCGACGTGCAGGTGAGGAACGCGCACACGGACAAGATCCTCGCGGTCGGCCACTACTTCCGCCCGGGCATGGTCTTCGGTCATGCGCCCTCGGCCATGATCCACGACCTGGTCGTGAAGCTGTTCAGGCACGCGTGATTCGACCGGTCGCCCTGGAGCGCCTCCGGTCCGTGGCTCATCACGAGCAGGTCGTGGACGGGTGACGGCTCGGGCGTCTCGATGAATCGCGGCGTGCGCCGCGGCCCATGCTGGGCGTGGTGTCCGGGTCTGTATGTGGCTCCGTTGGTATCCATGGCTTTTTGCGGTGTTGGAGCCCGCTCCGTTGCCCTCGCCGGCTTGGGGCCAAAAAAAACCCCTCCGGCGCGAGCACCGGAGGGGCAAATCTTTGATCAGCGATCAGAGCCCCCGCGGCGCGTGTGGCGACGAGACGATGACGACGGCCGCCGAGGAGACGGCAGCGAGGGCAGCGATCGAGGCTTTGCCTGGGAGGATCATTGGCGGGCCAAGGAAAAATGGCCCACCCGGGGGGTGTCAAGCCGAAGCGGCCGGCCGCTGAGCAAGTACTGGAATAAATGGCAATATGGGTTACTCTTACCCGCAGTGAAACTCCTCCTCCCCTCAATCGCTCTCCTGGCCGTCGCCGCTACGCTGCGGGCCGATCCCGACATGAAATCCACGAAACCCGCAGATCCCACGGCCCAGGGCGCCGCGTGCGCCGTCGACGGCGCCAAGTCCGCCTGCGGGCTGCCCTCCAACGTCGTCATCGACATGTCGAAGGCATCGGTGAGGCATACCGACGCCGAGTGGCAGAAGCTCCTGACGCCCATCCAGTACGACGTCGCCAGGAACCAGGGGACCGAGCCCCCGTTCCACAACGAATACTGGGACAACCATGAGGACGGCGTCTATTTCTCCGTTTGCAGCGACACGCCCCTCTTTGACAGCCGCGACAAGTTCAACAGCGGCACCGGCTGGCCGAGCTTCACGAAGCCGATAGAGCCCCTCTTCGTATCCTCGCAGACCGACGCCTCGCTCGGGATGGTCCGGGACGAGGTCCACTGCACGACGGATGGCGAGCACCTGGGTCACGTCTTCGACGACGGCCCGGCTCCGACAGGCCTTCGCTACTGCATCAACTCGGCGTCCCTGCGCTTCATGCCGCGCAGGCAGTACGACGCCTGGGTGGCGGCGCACTCGGCGACGCTGGCCGCCAAGTGACCTGCGGGAACCCCCCTCCAAGCCTCCATGCAATTCAACCGCCACATCCTGCCGGCGCTCCTTCTCATCTCGATGACGACACTCACAAAACCGGCCAAGGCTGACTCCCTGGTGCTCGGCGGCGGATGCTTCTGGTGCCTTGACGCCACCTACAAGCTCCTCCCCGGCGTCACCCACATCACCTGCGGGTACGCGGGCGGCACCGTCTCGAATCCCACCTACGAGCAGGTGTGCACCGAAGAGACCGGGCACGCCGAGGTCGTCAAGATCGACTACGACCCGGCCGTCGTCCCGCTGGACAAGGTCCTCTCCTATTTCTGGCACGTCCACAACCCGACGCAGGTCGGCGGGCAGGGCAACGACATGGGAAGCTCGTACCGCTCGATCATCCTCTATGCGAGTCCCGAGCAGAAGGCCGCGGCGGAGAAGTCACGCGCCGAGGCGCAGAAGGGCTACAGCGAGCCGATCACGACCGAGATCGTGCCGCTCACCAAGTTCTGGCCGGCCGAGGACTACCACCAGGACTACTTCGCCAAGCACCCGGACGCAGGCTACTGCTCCGTCGTGATACGCCCGAAGGTCGACAAGCTGAAGCAGATGCTGGAAACCCAGAAGTAGCCGGGCGCCCGGGCGCTCAGCGCTCGTCGCCGTACGGGTCCGCCTGGCTCTCCATGGAGCGCTGGCGCCGCTCGAGGTTGGCGACCACGTAGCGCTCGTTCAGCTCGTTCAGGACCTCGTCCACGTCCCGCTCCTGCACGTAGTGCGCGAGGGCATGGGCCTTCAGGACCTCCCAGTAGCTCTCAAGCTCCTGGTCCTCGATGACCGTGATCGCCGCGAGGGCCGCCGCAGCGCTCGCGTGGTAGTCGTTCAGCTTCCTGGCGACGACCGCGCGGGCGTCGGCCTCCATCTCCTGGGCGGCCGGCAACGCGTCCCTGTCATGCTGCAGGGCGAGGTTGTCGACCCAGCCGACGACGCCCTTGATGGAGATCTCGGCGAGCTGGACGTCCTTGTACGCGGAATTGGCGGCGAAGAGCGCCATCGAGCGCGTGAGCGACTCCAGCTGCAGGGCCGTGCGGTCCAGGCTGTCGGCGCCCATCCGCAGCTCCGCGAACGCCTGCGCCCGGTCGCCGAAGGCCGAGCGCACGCCGCCCGCCGCGCCCGCGAATGAAACGGAGACGTTCTTGATGTTGCGGGCCAGCGCGAGCAGCTGCTCGCCGTAATGCTCGAGGAGGCGGTCCCACGACTTTATCGACTCGGAAATCTTGCCGCTGCGCCGGTAGTTCTCGGACACCTGCCGCAGGTAGTCGCGCAGGCGCTCGCGGATCGCCGCCTTGAGCCAGTTCTCGATCGCCTCCAGCTTGCCCAGCCTGACCTCGATCGCCGCCTCGGTGTCCATGACGGTCTGCATTGAGGACTCGAAAACATCCCTCTGCTTCTTGGAGGCCAGGATCCCGAAGGGGGGCCGCGTCTCGGACACCTGCTGCTTCTCCGCGACCAAGCGCTCCAGAGCATCCTTCAATGCGTTCCGGCAAAGGTCGAGGTAGGCCTCGTCGCGCAGCAGCGAGATGACGTCGTCAGGCAGCGACATACCCGAAAAGTGTGCGGGGGTTCATGGCCGGTTGGTATCTCAAAAACAGACCAAAGTCCCTTCTGGTCAAACAGAAAGGTATAAGTATAAGCACGGTGGCCGCTGCCCGGGGCCGCCCCGGGCGGCTTCTTGACCCTAGGCGCGCCGGCGGGATGATGTCCGCGTACGTCCATCACGATCATGAAATTCCGAAAACTTGGCCGCACGGGCCTCAACGTCTCAGAAATTGGCTTCGGCGCATGGGCGATAGGGGGGAGCTGGGGGCCCCAGAGCGAGGCCGACTCGGTCGCCGCCCTCAACCGCGCCCTCGACATGGGGGTCAACTTCATCGACACCGCCGCGGGTTACGGCGACGGCAAGAGCGAGCGGATCATCGCGTCGGTCCTGCGCGGCCGGCGCGACTCAGTGGTGGTCGCCACGAAGACGCCGCCGACGGACGGCCCGTGGCCGCCGTCCCCCTACTGCAGCGCGTCGGAGCGCTACTCGGAGAAGTACCTGCGGGCGAACGTCGAGGAGCGCCTGCGCAACCTCGGGACCGACCGGCTCGATATCCTGCAGCTGCACACGTGGACGCGGGCGTGGAACAAGGGGCCGGGCCCCTTCGAGGTCCTGCGCACGCTCAAGAAGGAGGGGAAGATCCGGTTTGTCGGGGTCTCCACGCCTGAGCACGACCAGAACAGCGTGATAGACCTCATGAGGGGCGGCTGGGTGGACGTCGTCCAGGTCATCTACAACATCTTCGAGCAGGAGCCTGCGGCTGAGCTCCTGCCGGTCGCGGAGGAGACGGGCGCCGGCATTATCGTCCGCGTCGTCTTCGACGAGGGCTCGCTGACGGGAAAATGGACGAAGGACACGACGTTTCCCGATGGGGATTTCAGGCGGAACTACTTTGAGGGGGACAGGCTGGCGCGGTCGGTGGCGCGCGCGGGCAAGGTCGCCGCGGTGCTCGGGGGAAGCGGGTACACGCTTCCCCAGGCGGCGATCAAGTTCGCGCTCGCGCACCCCGCGGTCGGGACCGTCATCCCGGGGATGCGCAACCCGCAGCAGGCGGAGGCGAACTGCGCCGTCAGCGCGCTGCCGGAGATGACGCAGGAGCTCCAGCACCGCCTCCACCGCCACAACTGGCTCCGCGGGTTCTGGTACGCGGGCAAGTAGGGCGGCGCCGGCCCGCTCTTCACCGCGCCCGCCCCGCGGCGGTGCCCGGGCCTGGGACCCCGAGCTCGGTGCCGCGCTGGCGGAAGGACACCTTCTGCCAGGTGCGCCCGGTCCCCGACCACCGGCGCCCGTTCTGGAAGACAAGCGCGTCGGATGTGAGGGCGTTGTCCGGGCCGCCCTTCCTCAGGGTCGAGAATTCCATCGGCTGGATCTCATAGTCCATGCTCTCGCTGCGGCCCCGGTTGGCGGAGGTCCCGGCGCTGGCCTGCGCCCCCAGGCTCAGGCTGGCGCCGGACCCGAAACTGCGCAGCGCCTGCAGCCGCTTCCCCACGAGCTCGGCGGCGAGCTGGTTCGTCTCGCGGTCGCTGTTGGCGTGGAAGATCTTGGTGCCCATGTTGCCGAGGAGCGCGTCAGTCATCATCCTGCCGTCGGGGCCGCCCCCGAGGGCGGCGGCGAGGCTCGGGTAGTTCTGGGTCATGTAGACGCTCGCGGCCCTGGACGAGCGTGCGGTCGCCTGGAAGAGCGGGTCGTAGCGGCTCGCGAAATGCTGGCACTCGTCCGCCCAAATGAAGAGCGGCCGGCCCCTGCCGCCCGCGTTGTCGCCCCTCCTCTCGACGGCCTTCTGGAGGCAGTACTTCCAGAGGACCGCCGCCATCCTGCCGACCTCCGACCACTCCTTGACCGGCAGGTCCACGACGACGATCCTGCCGGCGATCACGTCCTCGGGGGAGAGCGTGGTGCCCCCGCAGAAGAGCTCCCTCATCTTCCCGCGCATGAGGGCCTCCGCCAGCGTCGAGAACATGGCGACGATGCTCCCGCGGGTCTTTTCCCCGAGGGTCGGGAAGTGGCTGGTCCAGTAGCCCGCGACCTCCCTGCAGTCGATCTCCCAGGATTTTCCGGGCGCCCGCTCCCTGGCGGCCTCGAGCAGGCGCCAGCAGGCCGACCGGGTTCTCCAGGGCTGCGCGGTCAGGGTGACCGCGTCCGGGGGCGCGCTCCGGATCACGTCGAACATCGCATGGAGCGAGACGGGCTCGCCGGCCATTACGAGGAGGTCGACGCTGTTCCGGATGAGCGAGCGCATCGCCCGCTCCCAGAAGGGGTCGCCGCCGCGGGCGCGAGCATCGCCCGAGCCGATGGAGGAGACCTCCATGAACAGGGAGACGAGGTTCTCGGTGAGACCGGCGCCGGCCCCGGAGCGGAGCGACTCGTAGTGCATGAAATTGAAGGTCCACGGCTCGGCAGCGCCGAACATCGACAGGTCCGAGGCGCGGCCCGTCTCGGCCGCGTAGTCGCGCCAGAGCGAGGGCTCGTCCTGCTTGGCGCAGAGGACGAGGCCCCCGAATCCCGCGGCGAGGAAGGACCTTGCCAGCGCGCGCCCGCTTCCCGACGTCTTTCCGGACCCCGTGCCGCCGAAGATCACCGTTCCCTCGCAGGCATCCTTGATCCTCCACGCGTCATTTCCCATGGCCACCAGCCCCTGCTGGTCGGGCCAGCCGAGGAGCGGCGGGCACCCCGGATTCACAGGCTTCGGCCCCCGATCTCCTGCTCGCATGCGGCGCGGGCGAGTGAGGCGTCCTCAAACAGGTCGTCCAGCGAATCGAGCGGCGCCCGCTCCCGCAGGGGGGCCGGGGCGCGCTCCGGCGCCCGCGCCTCGAGCTCGGCGGCGAGGAGCGCCCGCGACTGCCGGAGCTGCGACGCGTCCGCCCCCTCCGAGAGATGGTCGATCCGCGCCAGCATCCCCCGGAGGCAGACAAGCGGGTCGGAAGGGCCGGCCCTGATGATCCGCTCGTTCACCTCCATCAGGGTTTCCTCGAACTCCGCGGCCAGGAAGGCGGGCGCCGCGAGCCCGGGGACCCCGGGTGCGGCCGGAACGCCGAGGTCGGGGTCCCTCGGAAGCTGGCTCCTCGCCTCGAGGCACTCCGCCGCAGGCGCATGGCAATGGGCCGGGTCGAGCGGCGGAGTCGGGAAGATGCAGGATTCACAAGGGACGGCCCTTGCCCGGAGCGCCGCCGCGTCCAGCTGGTCGAGGGAGCCCGGGCAATAATGCCCGAGGTGCTCGCGGACCGAGCCCCTCCAGGGCCCCTCGGAGGGAATGGCGACCTTAGCCGGCCTGTGGAGGAAGTGGGACCGCGCGAGCGCCGACTCGAGCTCCTCCGCCATCGCCGCGATGACCGGGGCCGGCAACTCCGCCGCGAGCCGCTCGACGGAAGGGGGCCTGTCCCCGACGAGGATCTTTTCGAGGATGCGCATGACGGCTATCCGGGGTGCCTCGATGGCCGCCAGGAGCCTGCCGCAGACTCCCTCGACGCGCAGCGCCGGCGCAGGGCCCTCGCAGACGCCCACCCGGTAGCCGAGGTCGGAAAGGGCCTCGGCCTGCCTGCCGACCCACTGCAGCTTGGCCCGCTGGGCGGCGCGGGCGAGCGCGGCGGGGTCGATGCAGTCCAGGCGGCCCGGCTCCTCCCTGAACCCCGTGAAATTGAGGACGCGGGCATGCACGTGCAGGTAGGGCATCAGCCACCGGTTGTTCGGCTCGGCGAACTGGCCGGCGAGCATGCGCGCCGTGGCCCGCGAGCCCGTGGGGCCCGGGCTCCGCGACGCCGCCCCCTCCTCGATGCGCCTGGAGAAGTCGTCGCTGAGCGCCATGAAGCGCGCGAGGACCCGGCTGTCGCCGGCGACCAGCGCCAGCGCCGAGACGGACGGGTCCGCCGCCTGGACGAAGTCGAAGGCGCCGAACTTCCTCACCGGCCGGGCGTATTCCCTTGGGAGAGGCCGGTGGGCCGGTACGTTTCCCAGGTCGTAGTGCTGGCCGCCGAAGCCCGCGACCCAGGGGAAAGATCCGTGGTAGAGCTTTCTCCATCTCTGGAGGTCCAGGCTGCCGGCGAGGCGCGCGAGCGGCGTTCCGAGCTCCCCGATGCAATACGGCTTTGGAAACGGGGCCAGGACCGCCGGGTCCGCCCCCAGCAGGAACCGGTGATAGTGGGAATGGCTGCTTGAATTCACCGCCAAAGGGAAAGGGAGGTTCGGCCGTTCCATGGCGGGTTTCCTCAATGTTCCGGACCACTGGTGTAGCTCGTGGTCCTCGTTGCCTTGTCGGATTTCTTCGTCGCCGGGGAATCGTCGGCAAGGATCACGCCGACGGGCGGCGACCCGATGGGAAACGAGATCACAACAGGCTGGGCGGGAAGGTATTGCGAATTTCCCGGTTGGCTCGCGGTTATCGTCACCTGGCCGGTGGTGCCCTCCGGGGTGACGACGTCCGCCGCCAGCGAAGCCGGCCCGGAGGTGAGCGCGAGCGTCACGGGAAGCCCGCTTGACGCCGATGCCAGGAGGGCAAACGCAGGCGTCCGGATCGTCACCGGGCCGGGCTGCACAAACGAGATCGACTGCGAAAGGAGCGCCGAGAAATGGGCTGTGATCGACTTGCTCGCGTTCATGAGGACCGAGATCGATGGGTTTGCCCCGGTGACGTCTCCCGTCCAGCCCGCAAACATGTTGCCGGGATCGCAGGCAGCGATCGCCGAGGCCTGCGCGTTCGGAGGGTAGCTTCCCCCTCCCGCCGCGCTGCCGCCTGCCGTGGCCGCGACGGAAAGGGTGTAGAAGGCGGCCTGGACGGTCACGGTCGCCGAGGCGGTGGCCGACGGGTTGTAATTCGCGTTTCCGGGGTCGACTGCCGTCACGGCGAACGTGCCCGGAGAGGTGAAGGTGACCGCCTGCGACGCGCCCGAGCCCGACGCCGAGCCGCCCCAGGCGTAGGTTCCCGTGGCTCCTCCGGACGCGGCGAAGGCGACGGACTGCCCCGCGACGAGGGACGACGATGCCGGCGAAACGGAGACCGCCGGCGGATTCGCCTTTCCCACGGACACTGCCTGCGTCGCCGTTGCCGTGAGGCCCGTCGTGTCCGTTGCGACCGCGCGAAGCGTGGCGGCGCCCGCCACGGCGAACGCATACTGCGCGACTTCCGAGTCGGAGGGGCTTGACGGATGGGAATCGGAGACGATGGGCGACCAGGTCGTCCCGTTGTCCTCGGAGACGGTGATAGAGACGGACGCGAGCGGATTGCCGCCGGCCGACGCGAGCGCCGTGGCGCCGACGCTTGCCGCCTGGAAGACGGTGGGCGACACCGGGGCCGCCAGGCTCACGGACGGCGGCGAGGGCGCCCGGGTCGGCGAAGGGGTCGGCGTCGGTGTGGGGGTTGGTGTCGGGGTGGGGGTTGGTGCTCCGCCAACGGTGCCGCCGCCGCCGGAATCCATGGCTTCGGTCGTGATGGTGCTCGCGGCCTTTCCGGCTACAGACCTCTGGCTGAACCAGAAGCGCAGCGTGTACGCGCCGGGGCCGAGCCCCGTGATTGACCAGGTCCCGTGCAGGTAGCCATCGGCCGGCGTGCCGGCCGCCCCGTAGATGTTGATCGAGGTCGTGACGCCCGACACGGCCCCGGCGCCCGTCACCGTGACGACCGGGCTTCCCGCGTCGACCGTCGCGAGCACCCGGGCCGCCAGGTTCCCGCCGCCGTCCACCAGGTCGATCTCCCCGGCGCTGCTGGCGGTCCCCCGGGTGTCGTCATCGCAGGTCCACAGTACCCCGAAGTTGAGGGTGTATCCCCCGGCGCCAAGCGTGACCGACTCGGAGGAATAGCGCCCGGACTGGGCGCTCGCGAAGGGGGCGACGGCGGAGGAGACCGCGAGCAGGCATCCGAGGGCAAAGCGGATCGCATTCGTTTTCATCGGCGGCGATGGGATGATTAACACACATTCTAGGACAAGTCTAAAATATACTCCCCTATCACTTTTCTTCGGGACTCACCTGCCTGCGTCCCGCGCGCGCACCCCGGACAGGATGATGAATGTCCCGTCGAGGCCCGCCAGACGGCGCACCTGCGCCCGCAGCGGGGCGCTCGCCCTCCACGGCGGGACGAACCCGTCGCCGGGATGCAGGCGGAAGCCCCGGATCCTCTCGGGAAGGCGCAGGAAGTGGAGGAGCCAGTGCAGCGGGTTCCAGTCCCCGAACCACCAGGGCGGTATGCGTCCGTCCGGCGTCGCGGGCATGGCGATGCACCTGCGGTAGAGCCAGCGCCCCTCGGCCGGGGCGAAGACGACGTGGAACGGCGCGAGCGAGCGCAGCTCGCGGGTGGGGAGGAAGGGGCGCTCGGCGAAGGAGACGCTCGTCGTCCGGCCGCCGTCCCCGCGGGTGTGCGAGACCTGGCGGGAGACCCGCGCGGCCAGGAGCGACGAGCTCTCCCCCGCGCATTCCTCGGTGGCCGCCTGGCATATCCAGCGGTTGCGCAGGTTGGCGATCATCGGGGCGGCCTTCTCCCGGCCGCCCAGCCTGAGCCAGACGGAATTCTGGGACTGGGTCGCCGCGTAGACGGCCCCCATGGCCTCCCGCACGACGTCGACCTCGCAGTCCGCCCTCACCGCGTGCCGCTGCCACTCGTCCTGCTCGACCACGATGACGTTGCGGTCAAGCCATCCGGGGTGGTCCGCCTGCCGGTCGAAGCGCTCGAGCACGATCTGGTAGACCAGGGCCTTCAGGAACGTGGCCACGTAGCGCCGCTGGAGCGCGAACTTCTGCGGCACCGCGAGGCAGACGACCTTGCCGAGCTGGATGTCCCTCAGGTCGAAGGTGCTTCCCGCGCAGAAGACCTCGGCGATCTCGGGCTCCGAGAACGGGACGAGGAAGTTGTAGAGCGTGCTCCGCACGCCGCCGAGCTGGTCGGCCGGCTGGTTCCAGTAGTTGTTCTCAAGCTGGTAGCGCGCCTCCGAGAAGGCCTCCGACGACTCGAGGCCCGGGTAGGCGCCCGCGCACCTGACGAGGTACCTGCGGTAGCTGTCCTGCACGGTCAGTATGTCGAAGATCGTCAGGAAGCCGGGATTGGCGTCGGGGGCGCCCTTGCCCGTGGTCGACCTGGCCGCCGCCTTTACGGCCCGCACAAGCCGGATTCCCCAGGCGATCTTGTCCCTGGCCTGCGGCACGAAGAACTCGTCCCGGGTGCAGGCCTCCTCGACGGCGAGGCCGGTGTCGACGAGTATCTTCGCGCATGTGTCCGCCGGCACCTCGTCCATGGACATGAGGTTGAACGTGACGGCCGGTGTCCAGTCGCGCGGCGAGCCGGGGGGCCGCGTCCTTAGGACGCAGAGGTCCTCCTCGCGGCCGTGGTGGCGCAGGAGGGACTCGACGGCCTGCCATTCGTTCCCCTTCTCGCCGCACACGAACCCGCCCCACGGCGCGATCCTGAACCTCAGGCGCCGGCAGGGATCGCTTGCCCGCTGGAGGCTCTGCGCGCCTTCCTCCCGCTGGCGGCGCAGCCTCGCAAGCTGCCACTCCGTGGCCTCGCATCCTGCCGCCCATCCGTCGCGGGTCGCCGCCGCAAGGCGCGCGGTGAGCTCGTCCATCTCGGACTGCGCGGCGGCTGACGCGGCCCGGTGGCTGTCCCTGGCGTCCTCAAGAGCCCGCCTTTCCGAGCTGGACCGCCACCCGGGCCGCTCGACGCCGGACTCGTTGACGCACATGGAGTGAAGCCGCGGCATGATGCAGGCGAGGGTCTTGCCGGACCCGGTGGCGCCGGTCACGCAGCCGCCCCGGCAGCCTGCGTTGCGGCCGACGGTTATCCCGGCGTAGGCGTACATGGCCCCGGGAACCTTGAGGTACACGGGCCTTCGCTGCTTCGGACCGAGGATCCCATGGGCAAGGACTCCCCACAGCGCGGGCCAGGCCCACCATTCGAGGCGGGCGACGGGGCGCCGCCCGGGGGGGATCCACGGGGGCTCCCAGTGAAGGGGTGACAGGATTCCCAGCCGCTGGAGAAGGTGCGCCAGGAGCACGGCCGCGGACGCTACCGCGGTTGCCTCGGCGATCCTCGCCAGGACATAGCGCGCATACTGGTTCCGGGTCACGGCCCGGAACCGAAATTAACGCCAGATGGTAGACAAGTCTAATATCTGCAGGCGCCGGCGGGATCTGCCGGCCTCAGCGCCAGTGTCCGCCGTGCCAGGCCCAGCCGCGTCCCGCATGCGCCCAGCCGCCCGAGACCCATGCCGCCCCGCGGAAGGGGCGCGCGGCATAGTGGCCGCCGTTCCAGTACCAGGCGCCGTTCCAGCCCCAGAACCCGCCGACCCAGACGGAATCCGGATAGGGGGCCACGGGCACGTATTCGACGACAGGGGAAGGGGGATCGTAGCTGACGACCGTCCCGTCGGCCATCTCGGGACCCGAGGGAGCGGGCGAGGACGGGGTCGAGACCGCGGCCCCAGGGGGCGACGGCGGGGCCTCATTGCCAGGGGGCTGCAGGTCCGCGCCAGCCGGGGAGCCCGGAGGCAACGGGGGGGCCGAGGACTGCGGGGACGCGGCCCCGATTGTCCAGGCGCCGTCCACCCAGACCCAGCCCGAGCTGCCCTGGACCCAGTGGCCCGCGGTCCAGATCGCGCTCGGGGAAGGCGGCAGGTCCCAGTGGCCCGCAACCCACACCCAGCGCTGGGAGACGTTGTTCCAATGGCCGGCCATCCAGACGTATCCGGGGCCGGGTGCCGGCGTCACCCTTTCGCCCACGGCCTGAGTGGGCTGGTAGACGACGGGACGCGCGGCCGGATAGTATCCGGACGGCGGGTAGTAGAGGGGGAGGGCCAGGTTGAAGCCGATGCCAACATAGGCGTCGGCAGGCTTGGCCGCGCAGAGCGCGAGTGCAGCAGGTATGAGGAAGAGTGTCCGTGTATTCATGGCTTACGTGGGAATAAGACGATTAACAGGTGACAAAGGATACACGCGCCGTGTTCCCTCGTCAAATGGCGCCCCTCGCCGGGAAATCCGGCGCCGGCGTCAAACGCATCCGCGGTACCGTTCTACGTGAAAGCCTTGCGCTAAGGCGCCGGCCTCAGGGATAGAAGTATGGGCCCCGGTTATAGCTAGGCGTTGAGGGCGAGCCGGCTGGGCTCCGAACCTTGAAATTCGTGTCGTAGATCAGCTTGCGCGTCTTCGGCTGGATGTACACGCGGTCGTAGACGCCCGGGCTTATCGTGCCCAAGGCCTGCTGCATGCCGGACTTGTACTCGCCGTCGAAGAACTTGGAGACGAAGAGCTGCCCTAGCGAGCCATTCAAGGTGAGGTTCATCCCGACCGGGCTGCCGTCCGTGTTGGTCGCCCCGGTTGGATTGGGATAATACCAGTCCTCGATCATCCGGACCAGGTTCTGGGCGCCCCCGCTGTTGTTCGGCGCCGAACCCCCGGAAATGGTCGGCGTGTTTCCCGTCAGGATCGCCGCGTTGACCGTCATGCCGCCCGGCGTCCCGCTGCTGATGGGGTTCACGCCGTTGGCAAGGGTGGGGCCGCTTGCGGTTGCCTCCCGGTCGGACCAGATCTGGAGCGAGCTGTTGCTCGTCAGGCTCCACCCCTGCGACAGGGCGGTTATGGCGTCGCCGAGNNCGGCCGGATTCGTGACCGAGACGCCCCCGACGACGATCGGCGTCGAGTTGTAGTCGCCCTGAACATAGACGCCGTTGTTCGACACCACCGAGAACCCGATGGGGTTCCCGTTCTGGTCATTGTAGGCGGGCGTCGTGGTGGCGTTCGTCAGCCGGATCCCGTTCTGGGAGTTGGCGGGGCTGTTGGTGGCGTTGTTCGTGTTGTCGTAGATGTAGACCACCCCGTTGTAGTTTGCCTGAAGCGAGGGATTTGAGGCCATCGCGGTGGCAAGCGCCGTGTTCAGGTTGCCGACGTCAAGGGTCGTCAGGTTGATGCTCGTCGTGCCGTTCAGGTACTCGCGCGGGTCGACCATCGTCGAGCGCACGTCCTGGATTATGGAGGTCGGGTAAGTGGTGACCGGGTCGGTGTTCGTGTTCGGGTTGACGATCGTCGCAAAGGCAGGCTCCCCGTCGTAGAGCGTCGGGTTTGCGGCCGTGCCGACGTGGATCGTTGTATTGCCCGCGGACGGCGTGCCCGGCGCATTCTGGGTGATGGTGATCAGGATGCCCGCGGAGTTGTACATGCGGGCCCCGGCGACAAGCGGGTCCTCGGGAAGAAGAACGCCGCCCGAGTCGACCGGCGGGGGCGCGATGACGGCGCGGTAGATCTCGTTGGGATCCACGACCCCCAGCAGGTTGCTGTAGGCCGCCGCGTAGGTGGGATTGGCGACGTCAGCCGCGACGTCGACGCCGCCGACGAAGTTCGACTGCCCGAGGAGCTTCTGGACCTGGATCGCCCGCTGGCCGGCCTGGTCCGTCGGCGGGGGCGCATCGGGATCCGTCGGCGTCCATCCCGGATTATAAATGGGATCGGTCAGGGCATTGTTGCCCTCGAGCCAGTCCGTCTCGCCCGTGAGGGGGTCCGCCGCGCCGTTGTAGTTCTGGAAGTAGTAGACCGCGTCCGTGAGCGTGAGAACAAACGGCGGGGGAGGGGGTGCCCCCGTGGGCGCGCCCGCCGCGAGGTAGGCGCTGGAATTCGTGGAGATGGGCCCGTTGATCGTCATGTCGCTTCCGGCCGCCATCTCCAGGTCCCCCTGGTAGAACACGGCAAACTGGAACACCGACGTGCTCGAGTAGACGAAATGCCGGCCGGAGCCATACGAAATCGTCCCGAGAAGCGGCTTTGTTATCGAGGCGGTCGTCGTGGCCGTGAAATAATAATTGTGCCCGATCTCCGTCGTGTACGGCACGACCCCGGTGGCGCTCCCGTCACCCGTGGTCCCCGCGACGGGAGCATAGGCAAGCGTCCTTGAAACCGTCCACTGGGGAGTGAGGTTGTCCAGGCTGGAGACGAACGGTTGCGACGGCGCGGAAGTCAGGGCGGTGACAGCGGCGGTGTGCTGGATGTTGGCAACGGGCTGCTTCAGGATCAGCTGGGACTTCCACACGTAATAGAGGTTCTCCATCTCGCCGTCGGCGACGATCTTCGCCTGGTCCATCGTGACCTGGCGGATGGAGTTGCGGTAAGTGTTGAGGCTGTACGAGAGCACGCCCGCAGCGGCGAACGTCAGGATCACGATGACTATCATCGAGGCCAGGAGCGCACTGCCTCGGATTGGATCTCGTCTCGATGGATTCTTCTTCATGGCGACCGGTTAATTCTAGTCATCAGGCGGCGGCGTTGGCGTCGGCGTGGGCGACGGCGTGGGCGTGGGCGAAGGCGAGGTGGTGGGCGTCGGCGTGGG
>PMSP01000232.1 GCA_003168315.1 Opitutaceae bacterium | reverse complement strand
GCGTTGGTAAAGTTCACCGGTTCCAAGGTCGCCCGCACGTTCAGATTCAACGTAGGCCTCTGCTTCGGGGTAGGTCTTGTGGAACCGTCGTCGGTCTTTCCCATTTGGGCCTCGGCCCAAGCTGGAACGGTAGCCGATTAGCTTACCGTTTCTGACTTCTGGCGTGATTGAGGCCATGCCTCATCGTGACTTACGTACCTTCCATCTTGGTCTCGGAATTGGCGCATGTTGGAATCGTTATGAGCCTTCCCTCCCTTATTCGCTGAAACGGACCCATTTGTCTTCCAGTCCTTCGAGGTACTTCCCCCTACGTCCCGCTTGTTTCTTTTCCTCAAGAAATTCCTTCACCACATCGTCGAACGGGGGGTTGCCCTTCTTTGCACCGTGTTTGAGATAGAACTCCACGGCTTCATTCAGACTGGCATTAACCTTTCTCAACTGTTGAAGGTTGAAGAGAATCTCCACTCTGCGTTGGTAAAGTTCACCGGTTCCAAGGTCGCCCGCACGTTCAGATTCAACGTAGGCCTCTGCTTCGGGGTAGGTCTTGTGGAACCGTCGTCGGTCTTTCCCATTTGGGCCTCGGCCCAAGCTGGAACGGTAGCCGATTAGCTTACCGTTTCTGACTTCTGGCGTGATTGAGGCCATGCCTCATCGTGACTTACGTAACCGAGAAATCCAAGGGCGTAGTTTACCAATAGATCTACCAAATATTATAAATCGATGGTCTTTTTCTGCCGGACTATCGACCCCATAAAAAGAAGAAACCCCATCTTGAGGAAGGGGTTCTGAAATGGAGCGGGCGAAGAGACTCGAACTCTCGACGTCCACCTTGGCAAGGTGGTGCTCTACCAACTGAGCTACGCCCGCAATTCAGGGGGTGGATCAGATTGCCCCCCCTCCCCCCCGTCAACATCATTTGAGGTCCAGGCTGTCCCCCCGCGAACCGCCCTTTCCGCTCGAGGAGCGCTTGGGGTGATCGTCCGCCTCGGACGAGCTCCCGGAATAATAGGAATAGGCCTGCGTGTAGTAACCGTAGTCCTCCCCGGACCCGCGGGGCACCTGGGTCAGGACCGCGCCGAAGATTGTCGTCTTCAGCCCGACGATCACCTGCTGGGCCCGGAGCACCATGCTCGCCGGATTGCGCCGGTGCTGGATCAGGAGGAGGGCGCCGTCCGACACGCCGGCCAGGAGGCTCGCGTCGCTCACCCCGATGATCGGCGGGGAATCCACAAGGATCCGCTCGTATTTCCCGCGGAGCGAGGCCAGCAGGTCGCGGAGCCGGTTGGCGTAGAGGAGGCTGAGGGTGAAGCCGGGCATCCCCCCGCTCGTCAGGAGGTCGAGGCCCGGGGCTATCGACCTGCGGATGGCGGCGTCGACCTCGCACTTGCCCGCGAGAACGTCGCTCAGCCCCGGCGACCTGGGGCAGTTGGCGAGCCGGTGCTGCGCGGGCCTGCGCAGGTCGCCGTCGACCAGGAGGACGCGCTCGCCGTAGGCCCCCATCATGTGGGCCAGCCTGCAGATGGTCGTGCTCTTGCCCTCGGCGGGGCCCGCGGAAAAGACGACGAGGACCAGCGAGCCGCCGGGCTTCACCGCCAGGTTCAGGTTCGTGTGGAGCACGCGGTAGGGCTCAGCCTCCTCCGGGTCGTCCTTGCCGGGACCCAGCGGGTCGCGGTTGTGCGGGATGACCCCGAGGACCGGGATCTTGAGCCTCTCCTCGATGTCGGCCACGTCGCGCAGGCTCGTGTCAAAATACTCGAGCGTGAGGGCGACGCCAATCCCCAGGACCAGGCCGAACACGAGCGAGCTTATGCTGTTCAGCAGGAAGCTCGGCCGGCTGGGGCGCCGGGCGGCCTCCGCCGTGTTCAGGATCTCGATCGTGCGCTTCGGGACCTGGAAATCGATCTCGCGCTGGCGCAGCGTNNCGGTCCCGCGCCGAGAGGATCTGGTCCACCTTCGCCTTCGCAAGCTGGGCCTCGAGCTCGTCGACCCTCGCCTCGGCCTCCTTGTAGGCGCTCTCCAGCCCGCTCTCGTATCCCCTGAGGAGCGCCTCGAGCTGCTCCTTTATCTTCGCCCGGTTCTCGATGGCCGACACCAGGTCGGGGTGCGCCTCGCCGAGCCGGGCCTTCAGCTGCGTGACCTTCTGGTCGGCGATCAGGTAGGCCTGCAGGAGGTTCTGGATGTTCTGGTCGGGTATCAGCTCCGAGTTCACGAGGCCGATCCGCTCCTCGATCGGGATGGCCCGGAACCGCTCCCAGCGCGTCTTGCGCCCGATGGCGTCGACCCGGAGCGCGATGAGCGAGTTCTGCATCTGGCGCAGGGTCTCGATCTCCATGTCCGAGTACTTCGTGTTCAGGTCGACGCCGGAGATGTTGAGGTCCTTGCGGAGCTTCTCGACGGCGTCCCTCTGGTGGGAGACGGCCTCCTCCTGCTCCGCCAGCTCCTTGCGGAGCTGGGCCATGCCCTCCTTCTGCTGCGAGGTCGCCTGCTCGATCCGGTCGTCCGAGTATTCGCGCGCTATCTCGTTCGCGATCTCCGCGGCCAGGGCCGGGTCCTGGGCGAACACGTTTATGTCGATCAGGGAGGAGCTCCTCTGCGACTCGACCCGCAGCATCTTGCTCAGGATGTACCGGTAGGTGAGGTCGTTCGAGAGGGTCGCGCCCGGGGCGCCCGCGGCCGCCGCGAGCCGCGTGTTCAGGCCCAGCTTCTCGATGACCGGGTAGAGGATCTTCTCGTTCTGCATGATCTTGAACTGGTCCTGCAGGAAATAGGGGTCGTAGGCGGTGCTGGCCTGGACCTGGAAGAGCTTCACGTCGCTCTCGGGCTTCTCGACCTTCACCTTCGTCGTCGCGAGGTACCACCGTGGCAGGAACGCGGTGACGACCATCGTCGTCACGAACACGAGGCCGACGATGAGCGCGATCAGGGGCAGGCGCATCCTCAGGACCTTCACGAGGTCGGCGAGGGACGCGCTCTCCTTGGAGCCTGAAGACGATGCCATGGGTTCTATGGGATTGTCCCCCTTCGGGCGGGGACCGGGCCTGCAGGCGCCGTCAGAACTCCACCGTGGAGCTCACACCAAGGCGGGTTCTGTTCAGCCCGCGGAAGGACAGGCCGGAATCGACGAAGTCGTAGTCGTAGGAGGCGGTAACCTTCCAGTTCTTGGCGGGCAGGTAGGTGAGCGCCACGCCGGCGTGGGTCGTGTCCTCCTCTATGTCGGGCACACCGGGACGCCCGACGAGGCTCGAGGGCTCGTAGTCGAACGAAGCCGAGCCGACGATGAGGGCGGTGAAGGAATGCTCGACGTTCACGAACATCCGGTTCGTCTTCTCGTCGCTGAAATGGATCGGGTCCGAGGTCTCCTCGAGGCTGTAGGTGTAGCCTATGGCGACAAAGGAGCCCTTGGCGTAGGCGTACTTTGCCGAGACCTCGGCGTACGGGGTCGTCTGGTCGCCCAGGCCGTCCAGGTGCCGGAACTCGCCGCCCACCCGCACGCTCGCGGTCAATTTCGGCGCCGCGGCGTAGTCGAAGCCCACCATCAGGAAGTCCGTGTGCTTGTTGTTGTCGGAGGGGTCCGTGACGTAGTCGATGTCCTGGTGGCGGTACTCGCCCGCCAGCTTGAACTCCGGAAGAAGCGTGAAGTCGGCCTCCATGCCGTAGAGGTTCTCGAAGCGGTTCAGCTCATCCCCGAGGAACTGGTTGATGTAGTCGTAGTAGACGCTCCGCGCCTTGACCACCAGGCCCAGCTTCTCCGTCGGCGCGAAGGAAAGGCGGGCGTCGAACTCGTTGCTCTGGAGGGTCTGGTCGGTGTTGACCGGCGCGCCGTTCAGGAGGGCCTCGGGATTCTCGTCGTAGGCGTAGGCATCCGTTAAGTCGAGGACCGAGGTCTTCGAGAAGGAGTGGGCGAGGCGGGCGTCGACGTTGTGGCTGATGACCGTCTTGTCGTTGGGGCGGTTCGTGAAGTAGTCGAGCGAGGGCTGGTAGGAGGCCGAGAAGAAGGTCTGCTCGGTCAGGGACGAGTTGAAGTCGATCTTCGGGGAGAACTCCAGGATGATGCTCTCGATCGGGTCCGTGGCCGCCCCGAAAATGTTGTTGTTGTAGGTGACGCCGCCCTCGAGGGAGATGGTGAGGTCCTTGCCCTGCTCCTGCACCGGGATGGGGGCATAGACGGCGAGCGCCGCCGTGCAAAGGGCCAGCGGGGTAGCAGATAGTATGACCCGAAATAGTCTCATTTTTGGCTCCCGGAAATCGTCCGCAAACCTGCCATTTTGCTAACTACTGGCAAGACCAATTCCTTGGCGAAGGCCGGTAGGCGTCATCAGCGCCCGGACGCCATCGATGAGTTGAAGAGGACATAGAGGTCCTCCGTGACCTTCCGGGGCGTCGAAAGCGGGAAATCCCGGGGGAGCGTCCCCGTGAGGAGGCCGCCGTAGACCTCCCCCCATTCCCCTATCCTGGGGATCGACGCCGTCAGGAAGCTGGGGGTCCTCGCCTTCGCGTTCAGGTCCGAGAAAAACGGGCGGTCGAGCGTCCTGGGGGTGAGGAGGAGCTCGCCCGTCGGCTGCTCGACCTGTACCGCGTAGAAATCCCGGAGGGTCGCCGGCTGCGCCCAGACCCGCGCCTCCCCGTACCAGGCGAGCCCCGCCGGCACGTCGGCCATGAGCCCGTAGCGCCCGGCGGCGTCCGACAGGTCCATCTGGCGTCTCATGCCCCGGAAAAGCTGCGGGAAGTACGGCGGGTACTGGAAGTGGAGCCAGTGGGGGTCCAGGGCGTCGTGGACGAGCGGGAGCGCCTGGAGCGTGAGGAGGGCCGCGGCGCAGAGCCTGGGCCACGAGCCGAGGAGGGGGTTGCTTGAGAGGAGGACGAAGAAGAAGCCGGCCCCGAACACGATGATGAGCGGCGAGAGCCACGCCACCGCCTGGCGCTCGCTCTCGCCCGAATTGAAGGTGGCCTGGGAGGCCACAAGGACGAGGAGCGACACGGCGAAGAGCCACCGGAGGCGGTTGACCGGCGCGGACTTGAAGACATAGAGCCAGCCCGCCGCAAAGAATGCCGCGAACCACATCGCCCCGCCCGACCAGACCCGCGACCTGACGGCTTCCTGGAGCGCGCTCAGCACCTTGTTGGAGAGCTTGTTCAGCTCGATCGGGGGCAGCGTCGCCGAAAGCGTCGCCCGGACGGTCGCCGGCTCGGCCGTCGCGTCCCCGGACTTCAGGGCGATGTTCTGGACGGCGAGCCCCACGGGAAGCCCGGTGACCCGCAGGTTGCGGACGACCCACGGCGCCGCGACGACGGCGAAGCCGCAGAGGAGGAGCGCAAGCGAGCGCCAGCGGGCGGCGCCCGCGAACCGGCGAAGAACGCGCACCGAGGCGACCGCGACCAGCATGCCCGACGAGTACTCGGCCAGGAACAGGAGGCCGCAGAGGGCCCCGAGCGCCGCCAGCGGAAGGGACGCCCCCCGCGCGTCCCCCGCGGATTCCGCGCGCCACCACGCCTGGAACGCCGCGAGCGCCAGCACCATCATGAGGGCCGTCCCGTTGACCGCGACCACCTGCTGCCAGATGGGGACCGAGACGAAGATCGCCGCCGCCGCGAGCCAACCCGAGGGCGCGCCGAAGAGCCTGCGGCCGAGGTCGAAGGCGAGCCCCACCGCGAGCCAGAAGAGGACGAGGTTCAGCCCGAGGAGGAAGTAGTCGGCTCCGTAGCCGTAGGGGGGCGCCGGCACCGACGCGAAGAGGGACTCCCGGAGCGAGGAGGGCAGCAGGCGAAGGCCCCCCGCGATCACCATCGGGTAGAGCGGCGCCTGGTAGACCTCGGGATAGGGAACCGCCGGGTCGAAGCGGACGCCCCGGGCGCCGAGGAACGCGACCGCCTGGGGATAGTTGACCCGGGTCGTGAAACCCGCCCCCGACGCGATCTGCCGCCCCATGTCGGCCTGGACGAGGGTCGCCTCGCTCGCGGCGCCGTGGAACTGCCTCCACGAGACGACGAGGGACGTCCCGACCCCGCAGACCAGGAGGGCCCCGATGAGGACCCAGCGGGCGCCCCCGCCCATCTCAAGCCAGTGGATCAGCTCCTGCGCCGTGCGCGGCCGGACGCTCATTTGTCCACCACGTCGAGCTCGGGCCACTGCGCGAGCTTGCGGTGGAGCGTCCGGCGGCTGATGCCCATCAGCTCCGCCGCCTTGGTCCTGTTGCCGCGCGACTTGATGAGGGCCTCCCGCAGTATCCGCTTCTCGTTCTGCTCGACCGAGAGCGTGGGCGCCGAGGCCCCCTCCGGGGATCCCGCGGCGGCGGGAGCCGGGGCCGGCGATCCCCTGAAGCGGGGATCCAGGTCGAACTCGGTCAGCTTGCCCCCCTTGTGGAGGACGACGGCATTCTCGCAGAAATTGCGGAGCTCGCGGATGTTCCCCGGCCAGGAGTAGGCCTGGAGCGTCTTCATTGCGCCGGGCTCGACCTCGAGCTGCGGGACGCCGTTCTCCTGGGAGAAGATCTTCAGAAAGTGCGCGATCAGGGCCGGGATGTCCTCCGCCCTCTGCCGCAGGGGCGGCATGACGAAGCGCACCACGTCCAGCCGGAAGTAGAGGTCCTCCCGGAACTTCCCGTCCCGCACCAGCTGCTCCAGGTTCCTGTTGGTCGCCGTTACCAGCCGGACGTCGAGCTCGATCGTCTTCGAGCCGCCGACCCGGTCGATCGCCTTGGTCTCGAGGAAGCGCAGCAGCTTCACCTGTATCGAGCCCGATATCTCGCCGATCTCGTCCAGGAAGAGCGTCCCGCCGTCAGCGGACTCGAACCGGCCGATCCGGCGCTCGGTCGCCCCCGTGAACGAGCCCTTCTCGTGGCCGAAGAGCTCGCTCTCGAGGAGGCTCTCGGAAAGGGCGGCGCAGTGCACGGCGACAAAGGGGCCGCGCGAGCGGGGGCTCGACTGGTGGATCGCCTGGGCGATCAGCTCCTTGCCGGTGCCCGACTCGCCCTCGATCAGTATCGTCGCCTTGGACTGCGCCACCTTCTTCACGCGCTCGAGCACGTCCTTGAGGAGCGGGGACTCCCCGACGATCCCCTCCAGGTCGAACTTCTCGTCGAGGCGCTCATGGAGCTGCTCCACCTCGACCTCGAGGCTCTTGGCCTTGAGCGCGCGTCGGATGAGGACGTCCAGCCGCTCGATGTTGACCGGCTTCGTCAGGAAGTCGACGGCGCCGCGGCGCATCGCCTCGACCGCCGTCTCGATGTTCCCGTAGGCCGTCATCATGAGGACCGCGGGCCTGTTCGGGAGCGCGAGGGCCCGGTCGATCACCTTGAGCCCCGACTTCCCGGGCATCCGCAGGTCGGTCAGGATCACGTCGAAGGGCTGCGCGTCCATCAGGTTGAACGCCTCGTCGGCGCTCGCCGCCAGGCTCACGTCGTAGCTGTCCGCCAGCGCCTGCTTCAGTCCCTCGCGGGTGTGCTTTTCATCGTCGACGATGAGGACGCTGGGGGCCATGGGGACATTCCAAGCTACAGGCGGGGGCGGTCAAGCCCGGGCAGCGCGCGAGGGGCCTAGTGGGCCGGCGCCGCCGCCGGCTTCGCGGGCGCGCCCAGGCGCTGCGCCAGCGGGGCCAGCCGGCTCAGCATGAGGCTCGGCGGCGGCGCGCTGTCGACGAGCTCGATGAACTTCTCACGCCTGACCTGAAGGAGGTCCTTCACCTTGTCGCGCTGCGCGTCGCCGAGCTTCAGGTCGTTCGTCATTCGCTCGAGCGTCATCGGGATCACGACGAAGAAGGCGAGCGTCCGGAAGGGCCGCTGGAGGAGCTGGTTGATCTGCTCGTCGGAGAGGGGCGTGTCGTCGGTTCCCACGTCGGGCGAGGGGCCGAACCCGCGGTGCGCCTGGAACCTCTTCGCGTAGGCGTCCCGCTGCTCCGGCGTGAGGATCGAGTCGATGTCCCTGTCAAACTGGGCGTAGATCTCGGTGATCCGCGAGCGGAACAGGTCCATCTCGGGACGCAGCCGGTCGATCTGCTCGGAGAGCTCGGCCCGGTTGACCGGCGGCCCCACCCGCGGGGTGTGCCCCGGCCTGGCCCCGAACTCCCCCATGAACGCCCCGGGGGGCGGGGGCAGCGGACGGTGGCGCTCGGCCCAGAGGCCCGCGAAGAACCCGGTAGCGAAGACGGCCAGCGTCAGGAGCGCAGCGAGGACGCGATCCCTCATAGACCCTGTTCGAGGTCGTTCGCCTGCGCGGTGATCTCGCTCCAGCCCGCAAGATTCTTCGCGTCGTCGTCGCCGGAGACACCTGACTGGTAGAGGGCGACGGCGCCCAGGCACAGCGCCGCCGTCGCGGCGCACATGGCGAACTGGGCCACGAAGAGGGGTGAGCGCTCCCCGCGCGCTTCGCGCAGGACGCGGTCGGGAAATCCGGGGGAAATTCGGGACGCGGCGTGCTCGCGCAGCTGCATCCATGCTTGGTCTTCAGGTTTCATCGCGGTGGTAGTGTTGGCGTAGTTGTTCCCGGGCCCGGTGGAGTCGCGCCTTCACGGCCGCGACGCTGGTCCTGAAAGTTGCCGCAATCTCGGCGTGGCTGCGCCCCTCCTGGACGAGGGCGAGGAGGGCGCGGTCCTTGGGGCGGAGCTGGGCGAGCGCGTGCCGGAGCGCGTCGAGCTCCTCGGAGTCCACGGCGCCCGCCGGCTCGGGGACGTTCTCATGCTCGGGCGCGAAGGGTGTGAAGATCCGGCGCAGCTTCTGGCGCCGCAGGTGGTCGATGCAGGTGTTGCGGGCGAGCCGGAAGAGCCAGGACTCGAACTGCTCGGGGGCCTTGAGCCGGTCGAGCGCGCGGGCCATCTTGACGAAGACCATCTGGGCGAGGTCCTCGACTGAGTCGCTCCTGCCGGTGATGGCGTAGGCGAACCCGGCGACGCGCCGCTGGTAGGCGACGATGAGCTCGCGCATCGCGCCCTCGTCCCCGCGCTGCGCCCGGCGAACCCGGTCGCCCAGCGTGGTCGTTGAACTTTCTTCCATGCGTGTGACATTTGCCCTATGGCCGACCTGACGCTCGTCGGGTCGGAAAGATGCGTTTTTTCAATTGGCGCAAGAGCACCCCGCATGCAACCTTCATGCGACGCCGGTGTCCACCCCGTTCGATTTCCGCGCAAGCCGGACGGCGCGCGTCCCACCATGCTTCATAACACCTCCCCTGCTAATCGCTTAACGCGGGCGCTCGCCGCCGCCGGCCTCCTCCTTGCGCTCGGGGTCGCAGGTTGCCTGCACACCCAGAACGACGAGCTGACAAACGGCGTCATCTCCGGCGAGAGGCCGGTGGCGATGGAGGGGACCCAGGCCTTCTTCGGCGGCCGGGTGAGCGTCAAGGTGACGCTCAGCCGCGGCATCGGCCGCGGCCTGCGCAAGGGCGGCCGGGAAAAGGGGGACTACACCTACAGCTCGTACACCGAGAATGAGAACAAGACCTTGGTCGGAAGCCCGCTGCCGCCCGTGACGCTCCACCTGATCCTCACGAACACGAGCCCCGAGGCCGTCAAGGTCACGATGCTCGACTTCGACTCCGACATGGGGAACTTCGCGATAGACCCCGAGATGCTGGCCCTCAAGCCCGGCGAGACCGGCGAGCCGACCCCGATGGTGTCCCAGCTCGGCGTGACCGCCGACGCCATGGACTTCAAGGTGACGCTCAAGCTGGGGACGGTCAGGGAGAGCAAGACCTTCTCCGTGAAGATCATCGCCCCGGACCCGGCCCTCGCGCCGGCGCCCCCGGGCAGCTAGCGGGCGTCAGCCCCCGCCGAGCATCCGCACCCGCCGGTCCTTCCGCGGGAACTGGAGGGTGACCACGGTCCCCGTGCCCTCGCGGCTCTCGACGCCCACCTGCCCGCCGTGCGCGCGCATGATGCGCTGGACGATCATCAGGCCGAGCCCGTGGCCGCCCGCCTTCGTCGTGTGGTAGGGCTCGAAGAGCCTGACCAGGTCCTCCTGCCGGATCCCGGACCCGCTGTCCCCGAAGAGGAGGTAGACCGAGTCGTCGTCGGCCCTCGACTTGATCATCAGCCTGCCGCCCGGCTGCATCGATTCCATCGCGTTCTTCGTTATGTTGAAGAACACCTGCTTCAGCTGGTTTCGGTCGGCCATGACCGCCGGGAGGGCGTAGGGCGTCTCGGCCTCGACCACAATGCCCCGGTCCGAGAACTCCCTCTTCTGGAACTTGAGGACCTCCGCGAGGATGTCGGCCAGGTTCGTCTCCGAAAGGTCCGGCGGGCTCGGGCGGATCGCCTCGAGGTAGTGCGTGATGATCCCGTCCAGCCGCGCGACCTCCTCCCGGCACACGTCAACGCTCTCGGACAGGGACTCGGCCTCGGGCGAGCGCCCGAGCTTCTTCAGCTTCCTCGCGATCAGCTGCAGGTGGATCGTCAGGGAATTGAGCGGGTTGCCGAGCTCGTGGGCGACTCCCGCCGCGAGGAGCAGGATGGAGGAGGTCCGCTCGTCCTCGATCCGCTGCGCCGTCGTCAGCCTGTCGTGCGTCACGTCGGCCAGGATGACGGCGTGGCGGCGCTCGCCGCCGGCGTCCTCATCGCGGAAGGGGACCATGTAGAGCCGGATCGTCCGGGGCTCCGGGTAGGTGAGCTCGAATTCGCGGGCCACCATGCTGGCGGAGGCGTTCGCGTCGTCTCCCAGCGTCGGCCGCAGCCCCGGGATCAGCCGCCAGAGGGTCTGCCCGGAGAGGCCCTCGCCGGAGAGGCCGATCAGCCGCTGGGCGGCGTCGTTGGCGTACTCGATTATCCCCGCCGTCGAGATGACGAGGACGCCCTCCTGCAGGGTCTTGAAGATCTGCTCGAAGAGGGAGCGCTCCTTCGCGAGACGCTGGACCAGGTTCGCCATGTTGACGGGGTCCAGCGTGTCGAGCCGCCCCAGGACGCGGTCGAGCGAGGTGTGTTTCTTGCCTGGCATCTGGGGCCCTTGATGGCCGCGCAGGCCCCGGGGGTCAACGGTCCGGAAGGAAATCCATCTGGTTCGGGTCGGGGCGCTGCGCCATGAGCTTGCGAAGGAACATCTCCCTGTGGATCGGGGACCTTCCGAGCCGCACGACCGCCTCGCGGTGGTCGTCCGTCCCGTAGCCCTTGTGCTTCGCGAAGCCGTAGCCCGGGTGCCTCGCGTCGAGTTCCGCCATCATCCGGTCCCGCGCGACCTTGGCGATGATGGAGCCCATCGCGATGCAGAGGCTGCGCGCGTCACCGTTCACGATCGGGGTGTGCGGGTACGGGAACCCCCTGAGATGCAGGCCGTCCACCAGCACCCGGCAGGAGACGATCGGGACGAACGAGTCGCGCTCCGCCACCGACGAGAAGAGGTCGGGCTCCTCGTTCCGGCGGAACGCGGCCGGGGGATAGATCCCCTCCATCGCGCGGCGCATCGCGAGCTTCGTCGCGCCGAGGATGTTGTGCTGCTCGATCTCCTCGACGCTCGCCGAGCCGAAGTGGGCGTGGATGTGGCCCTGGGCCGCGAGCGACTCGAACTCGAGCCAGAGCGAGTCGCGGTCGGCGGCCGAGAGGAGCTTGGAGTCGTTGACCCGGCCGGCCTTGACGCAGGCCCAGCGCCCCTCGAGGAAGGCGCGGGTAACGAGGACCGCGCCGGCGACGACCGGGCCGGCAAGGGCACCCCTGCCGACCTCGTCGACCCCGATCAGGTTTTCGAAGCCCTCGATCTTCTTCAGGTCGAAGCTCCGGAGCTGTCTGCGCTTCGGCATCGCTTGCGTCCCCGGGCCCCTACCCGCCCCACTCCATCCGGGCCCGGGGCTCCGGGAGCGGCAGCTCGTCCAGCTTGCCCGCGGCCAGGACGACCTCGTACGCCGTCCGGAAATGGAGCTTGGCGAAGTTGCCGAGGGCGCGGGCCCCGAACCGCTCGATGATCTGCGCCGCCTGCTCCTTGACGAGCGGCCCCGCCCCCTTCTGGAGCGGGCCCCCGAAGTCGCGCGAGAGGACGTTGATCTGGCGGACATACTCGGCGCGCGCGACGACCGACGCCGCCGCGACCACCGGGTCCTCCTCGGCCTTGGTCCGCATCTGCAGGTCGAAGTCCACGACCCCCATCTTCTTCAGCTCCCGCTGGACGAGCGGCTGCTTCGTGAACTGGTCGAGGAGCCCGCGGGGGGCCTTCTTCCTCGCGAGCGCCTGCGCGAGCGCCGTCGCGTGCTGCCACGCGAGGAGCCGGTTAAGGTTCGCGTGGGGCCGCGACATGATGAGGTTGTACTTCGGCATCCCGCAGAGGCAGACCGCGACCGCGACGCCGTGCGTCCCCCGGATCAGCTTGTCCAGCCGGATGATCTGCGACTCGGCGATCTTCTTCGAGTCCTTGACCCCCTCCTTGATCCAGCCCTCGATCGCCGCCCGGTCGGCGATGACGGTCGCGGCCACCACCGGCCCGAAGAGGTCGCCCTTGCCGCTCTCGTCCAGGCCCGCGTGGAGCTCGAACCAGTCGGGATGGTGCACCTCGTCGTAGCCGAGCTTGGGCGCCATCGTGATGTCGGGCTCAAGCGTCATCGTCACGAATTCCTCGGTGCCCTTGCCCGCAACGACCAGCTTGCCGCTCTCGTAGGCCGTGACGTTGCAGTCGCGCCCCTTGAAGGCGTACCTCGCGTAGGCGACATCGAAGGCCTCCCAGCCCCGCCCGCTCAGGATCACGCGCAGCCTCTCCATCTGCCCGTCGTCGAGCTTGAGCGTGTAGGTGCTCAGCTTCTTGGGTTTTTCCTCGTCGTCCTGGCCGCGCTTGGGCATGAGGGACCCATAGTCACAAAATTGCCGCCAATGACACGCAAAACTTCCGGCAGGCGGGCCCTCGCGGCCCGGCGCGCGGGGTTCCGGAAGGCGCTCCTGGCATGGTACCGGGCGTCCCGGCGCAGGCTGCCGTGGCGCGAGGCGCCCTCCGCCTACGGGACGGTGGTGAGCGAGTTCATGCTCCAGCAGACCCAGGTCGCGACGGTGCTCCCCTATTTCGCGCGCTGGATGGAGGCGCTCCCCGGCTTCGCCGCGCTGGCGTCCGCCCGAGAGGAGGCCGTCCTCAGGCTCTGGGAGGGCCTCGGGTACTATTCCCGCGCGCGCAACCTCCACAGGCTCGCGCGCGAGGTCGCCGGGCGCGCGCTGCCGACCTCGGCAGCCGGGTGGGAGGAGCTTCCCGGCGTCGGCCCCTACACGGCCGCCGCCATAGCGAGCATCGCCTTCGGCGAGCCGCTCGCCTGCGTCGACGGGAACGTCGTGCGCATCCTCGCCAGGCTCACGCGCGACGGGACGCCCCACCGGGACGGCGGGACGGCGTCGCGGGCCTTCGCACCGCTCGCCCAGGAGCTCCTCAACCCCTCCGCACCCGGCGACCACAACCAGGCGATGATGGAGCTCGGGGCGACCGTCTGCCTCAGGCGCAGGCCCGCCTGCCTCGTCTGCCCCGTGGGGGATTTCTGCGCGGCGGGAAAGGCGGGCGACCCCGAGGCCTATCCGAGGCTGGAGGCGAGGCCGACCGAGCGGCGGACGGTCGTCCGCGTGTGGTGCGAGCGGGACGGGGCGCTCCTCCTGCACCTGAACCCGAAGGGCGCCCGCCGCCTGGCCGACCTTCACGAGCTCCCGACGGCCGAGCAGGCCGGCCTCGATCCCGACCAGGTCTCGCAGGGTCCCCTTGTCGCCAGGAAGAGCCGGTCGATCACGCGGTTCCGGATCACGGAGTCGATCCACGCGGCCGCGCCTCCCCCCGGGAAGGACCGCCCGGGCCTCGTCTGGGTCCGACTGGAGTCGCTGGGCTCCGTCGCCCTGTCCGGTCCCCATCGGCGGTGGACCACGGATATCCTGGGCCGGGGCAAGCGCTAGCCGCCGGCGCGAAGGGCGCCGATGATGGCGTCCGGGTCAGAGTAGTCGCGGAAGGCGTGCCGGATCCCGAGCTCCCTCAGCCTCTCGTGACGGCGCCCTATCCCGATCATCGGGATTCCGAGCGCCGCGCACGCGCGAACGTCCCAGGGCGCGTCGCCAAAATACACCACCGACCCGATGTCGAATCCGGCGCGCGATGCCGCCAGCCGGATGATGTCCGACCTCCGGGGCGTGTCGCTCGACGTCGCGTGGGGGTACGCGCCGAGGTCGATCCCGCAGCACTCGAGCTTGTAACGCGCGCTCGCGGCAAAGCAACCGGTGGCAATCGCCACCGGGCAGATCCCCTCACCCGCCAGGCGCCCAAGGAAGGCGACAGCCCCGCGGACCGGCGAGAAGTCGCCGGGGAACGCCGCCCTCTCCTCCCCGAGGAGGCGCGTGAATTCACGCTCGATCGCCGCCTCCTTTCCCGCCGCGTCCGAGTCCCCGGCAAGAAGCGAGCGGGCAATGCCCGAACTCGTGGGCTCCGCGTGCAAACCCCAGTCCAAAGACGAGAGGAACTTCCCGGTGACGCTCTCGACCGCGCGCGCGTAGCAAGCGCCCTCGACCTCCTGCGTGTCGCAGAGGGTCCCGTCGTTGTCGAAAACAGCGAGGATTGCCTTCACGCAGCCCCTACAGCAGGCCTGCCTTCGCCAGCAGGAACGCGAGGCATGCGGCCAGCTTGCCGCGGTAGGTGAGGCATAAGGCGAGGATGAACAGCCCGCCCAGGACCGCAAACCGGCTCGGCCCCTTGTCGCCGCGCGACTGGCCCAGGGCGTCCCTGCGGATCATGTTGACCGCGAGGAACGTGAAAGCCGAGGCGAGGAGGAAGAGAACCGCCGCCTCCACCGACAGGATGGCAAGGTAGCGCTCGCCGGTGGCCTTCACTTGGTAATCGACCAGCCCGCGGTAGTTCACCCAGTCGTCGACTTCCCGCGGGAGCGGGATGAAGCGGTCGAGGAACCGTCCCACGTATGCCCCCAGAAGGCCCGCCGCGACGCCGAGGACGGAGATGAACCCGGTCGCCCTGTAGACCCGCGTCCCGACGACGGCCGCGTAGGCGAGCGAGGCAAGGATGCACAGGAGGGGAAGCGTGGACAGGAGGAGGGTTTCCATGGCGCTCAGGGTTGGAACGCTTTCGCGGCCGCGCGTTCCCCGGCGGCGAGGCCCATGGCTCGGGACGGATTCCTTGCTACGCTCAAAGCCGCTTCTCAAGGAGCGGCAGGAACCGCTCGCTCCCCTCCATCGGCGCCGCGACCTGCCCATACCGGCTGGCCCCCATGCGGATGTAGAACTCCTCAGCGTGGGGATCGCTCTCGACCCTGAGGGTCTGCGCCCCTCCCGACCGGGCGACCCCCTCGGCAAATGTGAAGAGCGCGCTCCCAATCCCGACCCCCATGGCGGACGGAAGGACCCACAGGTGGTCGAGGAACGCCTCCCCCGGGCGCAGCACGAGCGAGCAGAAGCCGGCAATGCGCGCTCCCGAGGCGGCGGCAAAGGTCGGGTTCCCGAGGACATAGCCGGGCGTGATCGTCAGCGTCTCGTCCCACTGGCGAAGCCAGCTCTCGGGATAACCCCAGTAGGCCTTCGCGCTGTAGGCGATGGCCGAGAGCTCGGCAGCGTCGCCCGGGAGCGCCCTTGTGATCTTAATCCCTGGCTGGATCATGGGGACAATCACCTGGCGACGGAAAGGGCATGGGAACGGAGGATCGCGTCCCAGGGGGCCTCCGCCGACCTCGGGATATCAAACCACTCCAGCGCCGTGCCCTGCTCGACGAAGCCGTGGGCGCAGTGGAAGCTCACGACGACGAACGTGTCGCCGGAGGGCGTCCTGTAGCGGAGGGCATGGCGGGGCTCCCAGCACTCCGGGCCCATCATCGAGGCATGGTCGAGGCCGTCCCGAATCGAGTCGGACAGGCTCCTGATTTCCGCCGGGAGAGCGACAAGCGACCGGCCGACGATAGTCCTGCGCCCAAACGGGTCATTCGTGGGCAGCACGCCCGCCTTCCCGATGACGCCCCCGCCCCGGTCGGGGTCGATCGAGTAGATCTCCACCTCTGTTGCGGACGATATTTCCCGGGACAGCCTGGCACCTAGGCGCTCCTGCTCAACGCGCCAGGGATCCCGCAGGAAATAATGGCAGGCAAGCGCGGCAAGGGCGCCCAGCGCCAGGATCCAGTAGATGCGCTTCATGCTGGCTGGCGTTGGAATACCCTAGGAAATGCGCGTTTTCCGGCCCGGGAGAAGCGCTCTCGGCGCCGGAGGCGATGGCACTCGACCCGGTTCGCTGGGACGGATTCGCCAGGCCAAGGGTCCGTCAGGCCGGGGGAAGGCGCGGCTCCCGTCCCGCGGGAGGCTCGCCCGGCCCCGGCTGCGGGTCCCCCAGGTCGCCGATCGATTCCAGGACGGCGATGCGGTCCCCGAACTTGTCGTAGATGAGAAAGTTGACGACGAAGCAGAGGGTGTAAAAGACGGATGAACGGGAAATCAAAATGTCGTGGCGCAGCCATTGGTAGCCCGTCTGCCAGAACGCCAGGATTCCGAACAGGGCGACGACCCAGCCCACGGCCGAGCGGGAATAGCGCGCGTTCTCCAGCAGATGCGCCCGGACGGAGGAATCCTGCCTTGCACGCCGGAAATACTCCCTGAATGTTTCGCGTCGATTCATCGGCCGTGGGACTCCCGGAAATGGATATGATGCGCGCTGAGGATAGGGCGACAACTGCACCGCTTAAGACTGCCCGAGGCAAGCACCGGTTGCGGCTGGCCGCCGGCATCCCCATGCGTAAACCCCATTCCAGCCCGGAAGGAGGCTCAGGCTGTCGCGGTGGTCGGATCGATCATCCGCTTTATCTCGGATACCCGGTTGGCCGGGAAGCCGCCCAGCCTCGCGTGCTCCCGCACCATCGCCTCGTCCGGCGCGATGTAGACGCAGTAGATCTTGTCATCGGTCAGGTAGCTCTCGACCCATTGGATCTTCGGCCCGAGCTTCTCGAGGACGCCGCAGGACTTCTGGGAGATGCCCTGCAGCTGTTCCGGCGTGAGCTTACCAGCTCCCGCGATTTCGCGTTCGATTAGGTATTTTGGCATAAATCCTCCTGATTCTTGGTTGGAGCTGAGTATCCGGATATAGTGATCCGAAGCGCAAAAAGCACGCAAAGAGAAAAAAGGAGGCCGGATGTTGAAACGGCCTGAGCCCGGCATTGGATGCGCCCCCTTAATCCCTGAGCTCACAGCCGGGCGCGCTCGGCCTCCCCCTTCAGGTCCGTGGCGTAGCTTTCGAATATCGGCCTGAAATCGGGCAACGAGCCCTTGGCCATCGCGAAAACCAGGCCGCTAAAACGCTCCTCCACCACGAATTCGGTCGAATCATCGTCCCAGACCCCGAGCTCAAACGTGCGGCTCCGTTGATTGGCTAGGCAAGATGTTCGTCCATGCCCGATCCAACTGACCCGGCACCAGCCAGGTCACTCCTTGGCCCGAGGACTGCCCCGGCTCCTCAGCGAGAGCACCAGGCCAACGACAATCATCAGGATGAACCCGTACGGAAAGGGGGAGAGTCCTATGCTTTCCCCGCCGGCTCCTCCCTTCGCGAAGGGCAAGAAGTGAAAAACCAGCCTTCTGCCCAGGTGTTCCAGAAGGAACAGCGCGAACATCGCGGGAATCAGGGCGCGATACCGAGCCAGCACCATCAGACCCAACAGGCAGATCATCAGGTGGCCGAGCCCCCAGAGCGCGAAGAGGGAAACCACCGCCTGAGTGCCGGCGGACGGGAATGTGCCAAGCGGGATCCCGTCGCCGGAGCTCGCCATGAAGGGACCGTTGAAGACCGCATATAGACTGACATAGGCCTTCAGAAGCACGACCAGCGCGAAGATCCAGGGGGCGAGCCTGTTTCCGCGATATGCGTTATCGACGCGCTTGGGGAACAGCAGATTGAGCATGGGGTTTCCTCCGGGCCAGCGCCGGATCCAAGGATTGGCAACGCATGCTGACCAGGCGTCGGACTAAACCCTTTGAAGGTGCGTATCCTTGAATCCAGTCTCGTACTTCAGGCCGTAGCCAAGAAACCGATCAAACCCGATATGAGCGGTCCAAAGAACACAGAAGGCGAACAGCGATGTCGTTGGCGCAAAATACGCCACAAATCCTAGCGCCAGCGGCGCCGTGTAGGTGTGAACGAGGTTATAACTGCAGGCGCCCACCCGGGCGCCAAACAAGTAGCCCAGCATGAAAAGGTCTGGCGTCAGAAAAAGCGCCGCGAAGATCAGCCATGACCCGTGCAGCGCATGATAGAGAAAACACGCTGCGACCAGCACCGCGAGGCCCTCAGCTCGGAGCAGCGGCTTTGGGGAGAGCAGTTTCATGGGTTACCAAAGTAGCACCTGGGAAGGCCTTGATAGCTGGGGAGTCCCCTTCGCATGTTGCTTAGCGTTGAAACGCTCCGCGGAAATGATGGCGCGGCTCCTGCGCCGCTGAAGACATGCCTGACTCATTCGTCGGATCCGGGGATTGGCAATGCAGTCTCATTTTATGATCAACATACGGCCGCTCTTGATGGCAAAATACAGGGCGAGAAAAGCAAGGGCGGCACTGACGATGAGCGATGAATAAAATGAAAAAGGCGCCTCATTGCTTGTGACCCAACCGCCAAAATACCTGCGGATGCGGCCAGTCTTTAAACCATGGTAAACGTAGGAAATGTAGAAAACTGCCACCGCTACTGACAAGATAAACCTGACTGTGACATTTCCCATATAATTTCGCTAGGGTCTCAATGGTTCACACTAATGAAGCTGGTTGGCAAGATTACGCCAGCGCTGATCGGCTAGAACGACGGATTCCTCCATCTGGCGTTCCGGCACAGTCCAGTAGGACGTCAGAAGCCGGTTCTTCTCGTTATCACCCAAAAGAGCAAATCCATTCTTTTCGTAGAAACGGATCGCCCAGGTCGCTGTTTTCCACGTGCCAACTAATACCGGTCGACCGCTAGGCTGACTTAGATGGCCCAGCAGCTTGCCACCGATGCCTTGGCCGCGGCATTCCGTGCGCACATAAGCATGCCGTATCAAAGTGACGTCCTTCACGTCTTGGATGCCCATCACGCCTTCCAGGCGGTCACCCATGTAATAGCCGTAAAACTTCACGCCTTTGCCAATTTCAGAAACGAGTTCCTCCATCGGCATGTAAGGATCATGCCACCGGTCGGCTGGAATCACACCTTTGTAAGCGCGCGCTGAATCGTTTATGATCTCGAGGATGATCCGCAGGTCTGCTGCCCCGCAGGACGATACTTTATGCTTCATTCTGTTGCCGCAACGATTGTGCCTCGATTACCCGAATAGGGGGCGCTTCCCCTCCGCCTTTCATCCCCGGGTACGTCGATTGGTTAGACGGCCTTGAGTTCTGTCCCATACAAGTGGCTCTCCGATGGCTGCCCTGCCAGCGCTAACGATCGCACATAGCGCAATCCCAAATGCTCCAACAAACGAATCGACCTAGTATTCGTCGGAGACACCAAACCGTAGATATGAGGCAGCATCAATGATTCCCGAGCATAATTGAGAGTCGCCCTCGCGGCTTCCGTCGCATAGCCCCTGGACCAAAACCGACGCAAATATGCAAAACCTAGATCAGGATGGTCAAGCGACTCGCGCTTAACCAAACCACAAATTCCTATTGGTGCGTTCCCTTCCGTCAACTCCACGAGATACAACCCAAATCCATTGCGGACATAGCTCGCCGCATACTTTTCCTCGATGTACTGCATCGCATCCGCAACGGTGCGAACACCCCGATCACCAATGTTAGCAATATACGGCGGCTCGTTCATGAGCTCCACCAAGAAGGCCGAGTCTTCAGGCGTAAGATGTCGCAGCGAGAGTCTAGGCGTGTTCAGAACAAGTCTCATGCTTTCGACGTGACTCCACCTGCACGCGTTTCTTCATGTCGATGTACGCGGTATCGATGAGCTTCATTAGAGCCGTAGTATCGAAGTCACCTCCCGGTCTCAGCTTCACATGACGCATAAACTTACCAGTGCCCTCCAACATGCCCTTTGGATCGGCAATCTCAGCACCTCGAAAAAACCCAACATTCACGTGAGCCCTGAAGGCATTGACGTATGCAAATGCCGCGTCAGCTATGCACGCCGTCGGATGACCATCATGCAATAGTTCTCGCACATCCTCTCCACATTTACGCATGACTCCAAACCAATGCTCCGCGATTACGCCCAACTCACCGGCATGCCGCCTCATCCAAGTCTCAATGGCTGGATCTCGCTTAACCGAACTAGGGAATCGTAGCAGTTGAGTCATGTTTTTTGACCTGGCCTTGAATTGATCCGCGCCTATGGCGTCGGATCCCTTGTTTGGTTAGGCGCAGTATCCAATAAAGCTAATTTTCTTAAACGCGCGGAATATCTGGCGTAAACTAGAACGTTCCCCGCACACAGTATCGCGCACAAGATCGTAGGCCACAAAATCCAGGGATGTCCCCGAAGCCGCTGGGACACCAATGGAACGGCGGCCACAAGCGCCAAAACGAATATGCACAACCCTATCCCGGTTCGCGCGCTCCGAAGTCGATCACCTTGAGTTTTATTGTAGCTCGTAAGTCGAGCGGCCTCCGATGGTGCCTCGTGTTTTTCATGGTAAGTGGTGCGCCTAACGTTGAAAGGATCCGCGTTATCGATGGCGCGGTTTGTGCCCCGCACGAGAAGTGTCATAGGGGAACGCAGGATCCGACGATTGGATCGGCGTTATCACTTGTCGTCAGCAATAAGATCTTCGATCCGCAGTGGTTTCTCAGCTCTTCGTACGTGAAGGATAAGCACGTCTGCATCGTCGATACGATAATATAGCCAAACTGGCTTAATCCATACCTGACGACAGTTTTTGCGGGCAAATTCAGTTATCGGTCGTCCCAATTGCAGGAATCGCTCCAAATGGTCCGTCGTATCAATAATCCTGGAGGCCACCGCCTTGGCGGCCTCAGGTTTATCGAGGGCAATAAACTCGATGATTGCCTCAAGCTGCAATAGCGCGGGCGCCGACCAAACTACTTTAGCCATTTCGAGAGGCGCCGCTTCGCTTCTACTTGAGTGTAAACCCGCCCTTCTCGGATGGCCTGCTCCCCTAGTGCGATACCCTCGACAACAGAAAGGCGGCGATTGAGTTCATCGTAAGAGGCAACGTCTACCAAGTATGCTGCCGGCTTTCCATGCTGCGTGATTAGGATGGGATCTCGCTCGATCTGCAGCTTAGCGATAATCTTTGTAGCCCGCCTTTTCAAAGTGGTCACGAGTTCCGTTTTCATAAGTGCTACTTAAGTAGTACTCGACAAGAGGTCAAGACAAACGGGACTCATGCATTGCCGAACGTTGAACTGATCCGCGCCTATGGCTGGCGCGGCGGTTGCCCTGCACGAGGTGCGCCTGAGGCAAACGTCGCATCCGATGATTGGTTCGGCGTAATTGTCATCGAATTTAAGATAGTCGCATTCCTAGCTGGTTTCTAATCAAAAACCACGATGCGCCACTGATCAGAACTACGATTGCGACGTAAACCGAGACATCCCGCATTCCCGATGTTGTGTTTGACGCGATTAGCCCAATAACGAGAGGCGCCCCTGAATAAAGAGCCACCCATGCAAGCAGGTGGATCACGCCTATCTTTCGTGCCAGCCAGAAAATCACGCCACCGTAAGTCGCGTGCGCGATAAGCAAAAAACCATACGCTACGCATAAAAGGCGTCCAAATTTCCGAATCGACCCACCGGGAATAAAGCTACCCTGTTCGCGCCTGAAAACAATCGAGAGGAAAAGCGCCACTAATGGAAGCGCAACGAGCGGCGGAAGGAATACGGCAGAGATTGGCGGCAGACCGGACTTTGATGTTCGCCGAACGTTGAATTGATCCGCGTTAACGATGGCGCGGCTCGTGCCCCGCACGAGACGTGCCTGAGGCAAACGTCGGGCCCGATGATTGGTTAGGCACTATTTTTCATCTGGCGCCGCTTGCGCCATTTCTCGTATCGATACCCAACCAGTCGGGCTAGTCGCCGATTTGACATAGACAACCATCGCCCGTCCTCGAGATACAACTGCGGGACGTCCGTCTTTAAAAGACACTCTAATCGCGAAAATGCTGGTCTCTACTGCTGTGTCACCGTGAAACATCGTGCTTTCAACCTTATTCTCAATAAACTCCATTTTCGAATTCTTAAAGGTCTCGTTAAGGCCCTTGATCAAATTCTCTCTTCCGAGCACAACATTTGAGCCACCGAAATACTTCACAACCGCGGGGTCATGCAGCGCTGCTATCGCATTAACGTCACCCCGTGCAAATGCATCTCGGATAGTAGCTGTTGTCTCGAGCAGCGAGGCGCGATCCTCCGCCGTTTCACCGTAGCAGCCAAAGACCAACGAAATTGATATCACTGCCCATCTGAGAGTTCTCATATTACGTTTGATTTACTAGAATTGTGTGGCGGGGGATCTGCCTAACGTTGAAGTGAACCGCTCTAATGAAAGTGCGACTCCTGCCCCGCAGGAGGCGTGACTGAGGAAAGGGTCGGTTCCGACGATTGGTTAGGCAGTCTTGTTTTTGAATGGCACACAGGAATATTCCTGAAAAAAGACGGAGTTTCCAAGAGATTCACGTCATCTCTTCTCCCACGATCTTGTGTTCCCAGGAATCACGGAGAACAATGGATGTGGCTTTGGCACCGTGATTTTCCGCAACTTCCGAGCAGCTAGCGGCGCCCGCACATGAAGCTTTTTTTGAAGATGCTTCCACTCGAAGAGCAATTGTCCCCTTGTCTCTGAAATTCGCTCCTTAGTTGCACGATGCAAAATCTTAGAGACATCAAAATGGTAGCCGCGACGATTTGCCTCCTCCGCCAGACCCGTTAAGAATGCAGCAATTGCTGCGAGCGAATCCGGCTGGGCCTGAAAGCGAATGAGCTGCGGATGGCTGCGATAACCTCTGGTGGCTCCAGCGAGAACCTTTTGAGCGAGGAGTGCCTCTCGCCAAGCTGCGACCAGACCTTTCGGGTCAAGATACTGCGGGTGCAGAGTCCACAATCGCATTTGATGAGATTCCACGGTTGCTGCCCAACGTTGAATTGATCCGCGTTAACGATGGCGCGCCGGCTGCCCCGCAGCAGGCGTGCCTGACGCAAGCGTCGGATCCGTCGATTGGTTAGGCCCCTTTTTATTCATTTCGCACAATCGCTCACGATTTTGCGCAATGTCATTAACGACACGTCTTCGATTTTTCTGAACCGAATGCAGCTCTTGCCAACGTCCAAACCCTCCAAATCGGTGCGGTAGCGCATCACAATCTTAGGGTCGGCGTAGAATGAGAAATAATTCTTCTGGGAGTTGAACGCAATGATACGCGACCCTAACGCGTACGTCGGCATGCCGTACTTCATGCTCCCCGAGCCCTTCGGAGCCACCGAGCGAACTAGCTTATCGAGGGTTGCGACGACAGACCGTTCCTTGGAGGGGAGACTCGAAATGTATTCGGGAATTGTGGATGCCTTCGACTGCATGGAAGAAATTGGGCGGCCTAACGTTGAGATGATCCGCGTTAACGATGGCGCGGCTCGTGCTCCGCACGAGACGTGCCTGAGGCAAACGTCGTCTCCGATGATTGGTTAGGCGTATTCAAGCTCGGGACCTTTGGCGAGGTCTCTGTTTTGCCGACACAGAACGAATCACAAGCTTGCCACGACCCTGTGGCGGCATAGGAATCCTAGTCCGAGCCGCCGCAATGAGAAGGAGCGCGTTACATGAAGCCGATCCAGACAAGCAAGAACGCCAATGCTAGCGCCATCACCCGTTCTTGAAATCTTCTGACGCGTCTAACCTTCGATGCGATCGGTTGACATTCCAACCGGGCGTCGATTGCAGAATCTGGTCGGCTAGGCGCTGCGTTCACCGATTACGCTTGTTCTGCCGAACGTTCAAATGACCCGCGCTAAGGATGGCGCGCCTGGTGCTCTGCACCAGCCGTGCCAGACGCCAACGTCGGATCCGTTGAGTGGTTAAGCCAACATGTGTATCGCGCCGTAATCCAAAAGATAGATACAAATAGCGATGCCAATGCGCCAACAAAGGCTGCGAGTTGTTGAGCCAAAGAAATCAATAGTGACGGCGCCAAGACCCAAACAAACATCCATCCGATAGCCCTGCCGACTTTCCCTTCGGGGATACGCCAAAGGATCGCGAGATAGGCAATCGGAAGGACAATTCCCCCGAGCATGGCTCCCATAGTGATCGCGACGAATGCCGAGTACTGAATGGCCAACATCCAATTCATTTCGCCATGGTGCGAAAAAACCCGGGGCCAGGTAAGGCACTCCATGACGATGACGAACGAGCAAAAATATCCCGCTGCCGCGCCAACTGGAATAGAGAGCAGAAAAATGGAAATGCGACGCTTCACGAAGGCTTAACGTTGAAATGATCCGCGCTCCTATGAAGCCGGAAAGGTCAAGCGGACAGTTGTGACTATCGACATCGGAATGTTGTAAGCATGGTTCTTGGAGGGTTGGTTGTACAGGCGACTTTGCGGGGAAACGTTGGCCACCCCTAACGCGAAGCTGTGTGCCTCGGTTCAAGCTCCTATCCGTCCTTCAAAAGAAGGACACAATGAGTATGCGAATAAAGGGGAGCGGCCACGAGCGGTGCCATCTAACTGACGGTCTTCAGCTTGAAGACCAGCGCGGATCACGCACGCGCGCCGTGGCCGCAAAGTCGAAAAGTGAAAAGAACGCAGGAGGGTGTTTCAGGACGTTGTCCGCACCCCGAGGTCAGCCGGAAAAGGCCGCCGTTAGCCCGACGCGCTCCGGCGTCGATCGCCCGGTGGCGAGACGCCACAGGTCGATGGCCAGGCGACGGGCGGCAGCCACCGCCGCCTTCCGCCTGGATCGTGGCGAGAGGCTCTTGTCGACGAGGCTGCGCACCGGCGGGTACTGTGGCTGCCAGCGCACAAGTCGCCACACCAGTTCCACCAGGGCGTGCCGGACGGCAGGATTGCCGTGGCGGTTGATGCCGCGGTAGTGGGTGCGCTCGCCGCTTTGGCTGATGCCGGGACAGAGACCGGTGTAGCTCGCCACTTGTCTGCGGTTATTGAAGCGGTTCCAGTCGAGGATCTCGCGGGCCAGGGTCACCCAGGTAAGGGCTCCCACTCCTCGCGGCAATTCGGCCGGGGCCGACGCCTCGAGTTCGCTGCGCACCTGGCGCTCCTCCTCGTGCGCCTCAATCGCGAGCTTCTGCCAGACTGCCACGATCCTGTGCAGCCACTCGGGCAATGTTGGTGCGAGCTTGGCCCACGCCGACTTTCGCCACCAGGGTCCCTGCACGCGTATTCCCTGGGCCAGCATCACGCTGCGGCCGCGGGCCTCGTGCTTCCTGCGCGTGCGCGACAGCTGCGTCCGCATGCGCACCAGTGAGCGAGCCTGCTCCTCTTGCGGCGTCGGCACCCGCACAACACCAAGCGCGTTGCGGTTGCCTCCCACGTAGCGGTCCAGTCGCTCGACCAGCGCACGTGCATCCAGACGGTCCGTCTTCTGCCCCCGTCCATCGACGTCCAGCCGCTGCGGCGTAACGACGATGTTCTCGATCCCCGCTGCGATCAGCTGCCGGTGCAGCGCGTAGCCCAGCGGCCCCGCCTCGTAGCAGCTAACGACGCGCGCCACTGGATATTTTCGTCGAAGGGCTGAGATCCAACCCAAGACCCGCTCGCTTATCATTAGCTGCGACGGCTGCGGCGTCGCCCCGTCAACCTGTACGCAGACAGCGATTTTGGCCGCGTGGACGTCCAGCCCCAACTTGATGGTAACTCCCGCCTCGACGAGAGCACGATTCGAACTATTTTGTGTGTTGTTAGCGTTCATCAGCCGACAGGTTGGCGGATTTTCCGCCACCTGTCGGCTTCATGTCATCTAAGGATGGCGCGCCGGCTGCCCCGCAGCAGGCGTGCCTGACGCAAGCGCCGGATCCGTCGATTGGTTCGGCATTTTCATGAATTCGCAGTACGACCGGCGGAAACGATCGCGCTCATCACTACTCCACTTAGTGACCTGCACAGCGACCGCCACATTTCCAGTCGAGGTATTGATCTTAATCCAATCCCGCCTGCGGAGGCTCCTGAGCACTTGAACCAAAGAAACTGCAAAAAATGCCAAAAAAACGTATGTCGAATAGCGCCACGGCAACGGTAACAACGCATACGAAAACATTGCCAGAACTAGATAGGTGCCAGGAAGCCGACCGTAGCTAGCTCGAAGCGGCGAAGAACCTGAATAGTCACCCAATGTTCGTCCAAGTTCAGAACGGACAAAGGCTTTTTTACCTGTCTCGGCGTCGAGGCCCCAGGCGTTCCAAGTATATTCAATGCGGTTTTCGGAAAATCGGATGGCGCAGTGCCACTCTTTGTTCCGAAAGAAAAACGGCTCTACCGTTTTAAAGAGATATTCTTGGGATTCGTCCATGGATCCTGCCGAACGTTGAATTGATCCGCGTTAACGATGGCGCNNGATCCGTTGATTGGTTAGGCATCCTTTTTCTTGATGATGCTATCAGAATGCGGCTTTAACGCTCGAATGCCACCGTCATCGATGCTGCACACCACGCGTATGTCCTCATCTTTCTGCGAGTCCCAAAAGGCGTTAACCTCAACCTGGTAGGCTTTGTTGTCGGCTCCGACTACCTTTCGTGTGCCGGGCGGCGCACCAACCAAAGACTTTATTTCGGAGTAACTCATGGCGCCATATCGCCCAAGTTGCTCCGATNNGGATCCGATGATTGGTTAGGCATGTTTTTCGCGGGCAAGGTCGCCACCTCGAACCAGGATGAAGGGACCATCCCCACCCGCCCAGTTCTTTCTAAACGGCTCCGGAGGGTATCCGGCGCGAATCGCACATATCAGAAGACGGTCCCCCTCCTCGCTCCACGGTCCCATGTCAACGCATGGATAAATTTCATCAGGTCCCACAAACACCTGTCGGCAAATTTCCTCTTCAATCCCGTTTTCCACAATCTCGCCCCGCGGAGAGATCCACTGGAACCGAAGCTTTCGCGGAAGTGAACGCCCCAGCGTCTTTTCGCATTCGCGAATCGATTCTTCAACGCGAGTGCGTACATGCTGCACGAAAGCGTCACGTGTCATGGGCGGCCATACATGCCTAACGTTGAATTGATCCGCGTTANNCCGCGTTAAGGATGGCGCGACTCTGGCCCCGCCAGAGGCGTGCCTGACGCCAACGTCGGATCCGTTGATTGGTTCGGCCCAGAATAGAGGCGATGCCGAAAAAGCACTGCGAGCCCCAGGAACACAACAATTGGCGCGAAGGACCAGAAAATGGAAAGAGGCAGCCTTAAATCGATAATCTCGAGTCTGTCTTCACGGTCCACCGCCATGTGGGGAAGAAAATGCCAAACGAGATACAGAATGCCAACCACGCCGACTAACATACATGCATCGAAACCCCAAATTGAACGCCTCGCCAACTTCGGACGCCACACTGCCAGGTAAATGAGCCAGGGGACAATCGGCATCGAAACGAGGAGGAGTAGGAACATGGCCGAACGTTGAATTGATCCGCGTTAAGGATGGCGCGACTGGTGCTCCGCACCAGGCGTGCCTGACGAAAACGTCGGATCCGTCGATTGGTTCGGCAAGCTATTGTCCATGGGAAATCATCAGAAATCGTCCATCGGCCACCTCGATAACAGCCTCGGCTGTACCTCCAACCCAGCCCTTTTTCAACGATCCCGTGACAAACCAACAATCGTCCACTCGAATTGCCTGAAAGGGAGCCTCCTTCCCAATCTGATCCCGCCCATAGATAGGGCTCCAAACGGCGACTGCTAAGGCAATTGCCGTTTCCTTTGTGGGTACCGCACCAGAATGTTTTAGAACGTTGTGGTGCTCCCCTTTTTTGGCCTGCTCCACCACCTGTCGCGCTTCGGCATCGGAAGTCTGGTAATAATGGTCCGCATCATCGGACGCTCTCGCAGCGATACCAATGACGCAGGCGACGCTCAGGAGTGTGAATGTCTGACGCATTGTTGCCGAACGTTGAATTGATCCGCGTTAACGATGGCGCGTCTCGTGCGCCGCACGAGGCGTGCCTGAGGCAAACGTCGGATCCGTTGATTGGTTAGACCTATTCACTCTTAATGTCTCGTTGCATTTGAAACTCAGAATACGGAAAGCGCGACCTATCGCTCATGAAGAGATCGACATCGCTCTCGGAGCGGAACTGGAGAAGTTGAGTGGCCTCGATTCCAAAATAGCGAACCGAAGGTAGCTGAGCTCCGAGTTCGCTAAACGAGAACCTATTTTGCTCCATTCCCATCGCGCGTAGATAATGTGCGCCGACTTCCTGACTCGCGAAAGCTACAAGAGCGAGCCCCGCCGGCGTCTTGATTGCGATCGGCGTTGACGCCGGATACCCGTCCAAGGCGTCCTTGAAGGTTAGCAGAACGGCGCACACTTTGAATGGTCTAACGTTGAAATGATCCGCGTTAACGATGGCGCGACTCGTGCTCCGCACGAGACGTGCCTGAGGCAAACGTCGGATCCGATGAATGGTTACACATAAAACGGGCCGATTGAGCTCGAAGTGACGACGGCCGGCAACGACCCCGACGTCGGGCGAAGTCTCCCCGCGGGAGAACGCTGCTTCAATCCCCGACTGCTACGTCCGGAAACGAGCTTGCTGGAGGGAAACGCCCCCGACCGAAACGCGGACAATGCGGATACGCCGGGTCGCGAACCTAGGATTGGCGCGGCCACCTGATTCGGGTTGATTCGCCACCAGGCCGAATCTCCTGGCGCGCCGCCTTCATGGTGAGCGTTTGGGCGTAGCGTCATTGGTAGCGCGGTGTAACGTTGAAATGATCCGCGTTAACGATGGCGCGGCTCGTGC
>PMSP01000045.1:195-3281 GCA_003168315.1 Opitutaceae bacterium | reverse complement strand
TTGGGGTGCCCCCGGAAAATCTCAACACCTCGCCGTTGACCCTCGGGCCGCCGGGAGCATGATCCTCGATCGCCATGGCAGCCCGAACGAGCTCTGTCCCGCATGATCCCGTGAAGCAGTTCTCGGTGTTCGCGGAGAACCGTGTCGGGCGCCTCTATGACCTGACGACGCTCCTCAAGGATAACAACGTCCACATCATGGCCATCACCGTCCTCGACACGACGGACAGCTCGATCATCAGGGTTGTCGTCGACGACCCGGCGAAGGCGCGCGAGCTCATGGTGAGCAATGACTTGCCTTATGGGGAATGCAGCATCCTCGCGGTGGAGATAGCCGACGAGTCGGAGCTTAAGAGCGTCCTGGCCGCGCTACTCGAGGCCGAGATAAACACCCACTATGTCTACAGCTTCATAAAGCGGCCGGCGGACCGGGCTGCCATAGCGATCAGCGCGGAGGATCCCGAGACTGCGGCGCAAGCGCTCGGCAAGCGCGGGTTCAAGGTCCTCCAGCAGAGCGACGTTTCCCGGTAGGCGGCCGGGGCCGCCCGTGGATTCACTCGGAGATCTGGCCGGGCCCCTCGGCCTCCAGCTGGTAGATCCCGGTCATGTAGCCGCTCTCGAATGTGGCGTTCACCTTGAACGTGCCGCGGAATGAGATCGGGACGTCCTGGGTGATGGGAACGCCCTTCGGGATCCTGACGATCACCCAGTCGTTCATGTTCGGGATGGTGCCGTAGCAGCACGCCATCTGGTTGGCCATCAGGAGGAATTCAACGGCCTTCCCGTTGTCGAGCTTGGTGGGAAGCATGAAGCCGGTCACGATGGCCTTCCTGCCGCTCCAGGCCTTGACCGCCGCGGGGATCTGCTCCTCGCCCGTCGGGGGCACCGCCTTCGGGTTCGCAAGGGGGTCATACTCGGGGGCGATGAACTTGAAGCTCGAGAGGCGGTCGAAGCCGAGCTTGAGGTAGCCGTTGTCGACCTCGGGCGCGGGAACCTGCAGCTGGCCCGTCTCGCCGGAAACGGCGAGCGGCAGGACGGCAAGCGCAAGTAGGAGAAGCCTCACCCGATGACCCTACCACATCGCCGGGATTCGTCAAAGGGCCTATTCCCGGTCCCCGGCGTCCCGCGGGAGCGCCCTAGCCTCCGAGCCTGCGGTAGAAGACGGTCGTGCCGACGAGGCCGCCGCGCGGCATCAGGGCATAGCCGGGGATCACCCCCACGCGCTCCCAGCCCATGTGCTCGTACATGCGCTCGGCGTCGCCGCCGGTGACGGTGTCGAGCACCAGGAGCGTCCTGCCGCATTCGCGCGCCACGGCCTCAGCCGCCCGCACCAGCGCCGCCCCCACCCCCTGCCTGCGTGCGCGCCGGTGGACCAGCATCTTCGCCAAATCCGCGCGGTGCGGCTGGTTCTCGGGCTGGTCGAGGACAAGCTGCACGGTGCCGCACACGCCCGATGCGTCCTCCGCGACCAGGAGGGCGCGCTTGCCCGAGGCAACGCCTTCGGCCACGTGGCGCCAGAACGCCTCGGCGCGGCCGGCTGGCATCGGGTGCATGAAGCTCACCGACGCGCCACCCTCGACGCAGTCGAGCAAGACGCCCGCGAGTTCGGCGATCATCCCCTCATCGACCGCGTGCAGCCGCCGCAGGGACCAGATGGGTGGTGTCATCGCGTCGATGGGGTTCGCGATTGCGCAGGCCCGCGCTAGGAGACCGGCGCCAGGTTCTCCGCAACCGGGATCCTGTAGGCCTTGGCCGCGGGGATGACGCCACCGAGGGCGCAGAGCGCGATGAGCCCGCCAGGCGCGACCGCGAGGACCCAATTGAGCTCCGCCAGCGTCAGGACGACGCCCGTCTGCGCCCGGATGATCCTCGCCACGACGGCGAAGAGGACGGCGTAGACCGCGAAGCCGGCGATGGCGCCCATGGCCCCGATGCAGGCGGACTCGGCCACGACGGCCCCGAAGACCAGCCCCCTCCTCGCGCCGAGAGCCCTGAGGATCGCGATGTCGCGCTTCCGCGCGTTCATGGAATTGTAGATGCTGGCGAGGACCGACGCGGCGGCGACGAGGGCGACCAGGTAGGCCACAAGCGCAAGCACCTGGTCGAACCAGCTGATCTTGCTGAACAGGTCCGCGAGGATGCCGCTCACGGGATAGGCCAGGGTGAGCCGGTTGCCCTGCTTGTTGATCATCATGTCCAGCATGAAGCCGGCGGTCCCGGAGCGGAACTTGATCAGGACGGCGCTGATGTCCGTCGCCGCGCGCGGGTCGTGGCCGGTCATCGTCTGCACCCCCTTGATCGGGATGAGGACGACGCGGTCGAGCGGCGTGCTGGAGGGCCTGAGGATGCCGACGACCGTGAACAGGTCGGGATGCTGGTTCGACGGGTCGTAGGCGAGTCCGTGGAAGGGATGGAAGGTGTCGCCCACCCTGAGCCCGAGCCTCCCCGCGGCGAAGCTCCCGACGACCGCTTCCTTTGCATCGGGACTGAAGAGGCGGCCGCCCTCGGCGACCACGTACGTCCTGCCCGGCGCGTAGTCGACGTCCGTGAAGAGCTCGGGGATCGTCCCGACGATCCGGTAGCCCTTGAGGTTGTCGCCGACGGCGATCGGGATCGCGACCTTCACCGCCGGGTTCCGGCGGATCATCTCGTAGTCCTGCCAGGACAGGTTCCCGGGGGAGGCCTCGAGGTGAAAGATGGCGTTCAGGACAAGCTGGAGCTTCGAGCCCCGCGCACCGAGGACGGCGTCGAACGCCGTCGTCGTCTGCAGGAACGACCTCTGCGCCTCGGCCCGAACCATCCAGACGGTCATGAGGAGGCCGCCCGCCAGCGCGAGGCTGAGCGCCGTGACGACAGTCGAGAACGCGTGCTGCCTCAGGCTCCGGTAGACTATGAGCAGGAGGGTCATGGCACCCGTTCCGCTGCCGCGGCGTTGAACGAGGCGAAGTCCTCGGCGCGCCCGAACTGCCCGAGCACCTCCTCGTCGTGGCTCACGAGGAGGAGCGCCGCGCCGTTCTCGCGGCAGGCCTCCCGGATGAGCGCCAGCGCCTCGCGCGCGTTGCGGCGGTCGAGGTTGCCGGTCGGCTC
>PMSP01000045.1:0-166 GCA_003168315.1 Opitutaceae bacterium | reverse complement strand
ACGTTCTCGATGACCGTGTACCCCTGCAGGAGGTTGAAGGTCTGGAATATGTAGCCGAGCTTGGCCGCCCTGAGCCTGTCCCGGGCGGGCTCCGCGAGCGACGCCATGTCGGTGCCGTCGACGCCTATCGTCCCCGAGTCGGCTGCGAGTATCCCGGCAACCAGGT
>PMSP01000278.1:853-7752 GCA_003168315.1 Opitutaceae bacterium | reverse complement strand
CAGGCTCGGCGGCCCGGCGGCCGTCATCAGGAGGACCGGCCTTCCCTTCCTGCCGGGCTACACCGCGCCGAAGGTCCTCTGGCTGAAGCGGCACGAGCCGGCGAACTTCCGGAGGCTGCGGCACATCCTCCTGCCCCACGACTACCTGAACCTCCACCTCACGGGGAACTACTTCATGGAGTACGGCGACGCGTCCGGGTCCGGCTTCCTGGACGTGAGGAAGCGCGCGTGGTCCCAGGCCGCGATGGACGCGGTCGACGGCCGCGTTGCCGGCTGCCTTCCCGCGCTCTCCCCGTCGCACGAGGCGTGCGGCACCCTTCGCCCGGCGGTCGCCTCCCGCTACGGGTTTCCCGCCGGCACGGTCGTCAGCGCGGGCGGCGGCGACAACATGATGGGGGCCATCGGCACCGGCAACGTCGTCCCCGGGGCCGTCACCGCGAGCTTCGGGACGAGCGGCACCATCTACGCGTTCTCGAGGAAGCCGGTCGTCGACCCGTCCGGGGAGATCGCGGCCTTCTGCTCGTCGACCGGCGGATGGCTGCCGCTCCTCTGCACCATGAACGTGACCGGCGTCACCGAGCAGGTCCGCTCACTCTTTGGCTGGAGCCTCGCCGACCTGGAGGTCGCCGCGGCGGGCGTACCGGCCGGGTCGGACGGCCTGACGCTCCTGCCTTATTTCGACGGGGAGCGGACGCCGAACCTCCCCCGCGGGACGGGCGTCTACTTTGGCCTCGACCGCCGGACGCTGGCGAAGGGCCACCTCGCGCGCGCCGCGATGGAGGGCGCGACGCTCGGCATGAACTACGGCCTGCGCCGGCTGGCTGCGCTCGGCGTCAAGGCGAGGGAAATCCGCCTCACCGGCGGCGGCGCCCGCTCGGCCCTCTGGCGCCAGATCGCGGCCGACATCTTCGGCGTCCCCGTGGTCGCCATGGCCCAGGACGAGAGCGCCGCGCTTGGGGGCGCCCTCCAGGCGGCTTGGTGCGACTCGGCGGCCAGGGGATCCGCCGCCGCGCTCGCCGATCTCTGCAGGAGGAGCGTCTCGCTGGACGAGTCGACGCGCTGCGTCCCCGACAGGAAGCGGGCCGCCCTCTACAGGACCCGCCAGGAATTCCACGACGGGCTGGGCGGCGACCTGCGGCGCGCGTTCGAGGCGCGCTGAGCCGGGAATCGGGAGCGCGCGACCCACCGCCATGTGCGTCCGCTACACGCTCCACAAGACGGACGCCGCGCTGAGCGCGATCTCGAGCGCCCTCGGGGTTCCGCTGGAATGGCCCGCCGGCTCGCTCCCCCGCTACAACGTGACGCTCACGGACACGATGCCGGTCATCGCGTGCGGGGAGGAGAGGCCGGTCGTCCGCGCGATGAGGTGGGGGCTAGTGCCCACAGGGGAGAGGGGAGGCCCGAGGCCGAGGATCCTCGCGAACGCGAGGTCTGAGACCGCGGCCACGATGCCCGCCTTCCGGAAATCGGTCGCCGCCCGGCGGTGCCTCGTCCCGGCGAACGGGTTCTACGAGTGGATATCGAGCGGCGGCCTGAAGCGCCCATACCTCTTCACGCTCGCCGGCGAGGAGCCGTTCGCGCTCGCCGGCATCTGGGACCCGGCCGCCGACGGCCTGCCGGAGACCTACTGCCTCCTGACGACGCAGCCGAACGAGATCGTCGCGAAGGTCCACGACCGGATGCCCGTCATCCTGACGGCCGAGACGATGCCGCGCTGGCTGGGCGACAGTCCGATGGCCGACGCGGAGCTGAAGCTCCTCTTCCGCCCCCTCGAGTCATCGCGCATGGAGTCGCGGCCGGTGAGCCGCTTCGTGAACAGCAGCCGCAACCAGGGGCCCCAGTGCATCGCGCCGCCGGACGACCCGCCCCCGGAGCCCGAGCTCAACTTCGGGTAGGACTCCTCAGTCGACGTAGCGCTTGAGCATCGTCGTCACCTCGCGGAGCCGCCGCCTTCGCTCCTCCTCGCGCGCCGGCCCCGAGAGGCAGTGCTCCAGGTGGTCCGTGATGAGCTTCTCAGCCAGGGACTTGACCGCCCGTCGGGCCGAAACGAGCTGGTTCAGGACCTCCGCGCAGTCGTAGTCCCCGTCGATCATCTTCTGGACGCCCTTCAGCTGCCCGGTGATCTTCCGCAGGCGCACCTGCAGCGCGCGCCGGTCGGCCTCGAGGTTTCTGGGGGAATGGGGCATGGGACGCTTATTACAACCGCCGGGGCCCCCGACAACACCCTAATTTTTCGGTTGAGCCATAAGGGGTATGGGGGCATAGTCCTAGTCATGCCAAAGGACCCCCACAGCTGCCAGATCCACGACTACTCCCCGGACCGGGGAACGGCCGAGAGGAACACCCGCAGGGTGATCGCGCTGACGGCGGTCATGATGGCCGTCGAGGTCACGGCGGGGTGGAGGTTCCACTCGATGGCGCTCCTGGCCGACGGGTGGCACATGGGCACCCACGTGGCCGCGTTCCTGATCGCGGCCTTCGCCTACGCGATGGCCCGCCGCCACAAGGGCGACCGGAGCTACTCTTTCGGCACGGGCAAGATCGACGTGCTCGGCGGGTATACGAGCGCAGTCATCCTAGGCATCGTCGCCCTCTTCATGTCGGTGGAGTCGGTTGAGCGTCTCTTCGAGCCGCTTGCGATCCATTACAACGAATCCATCGGGATCGGGCTTGTCGGGCTCTGCGTGAACGTCGCCAGCGCGCTCATGCTCAAGCATGGCCACGGGCACGGGCACTCGCATGGCCACGATCACGGACACTCTCACGGGCATGACCCTGAGGACTTGAACATGAAGGCGGCCTACGTGCACGTGATCGCCGACGCCGTGACGTCGATCCTGGCCATCAGCGCGCTCCTTGCCGGAAAGTACCTGAGATGGGTCTGGATGGACCCGGTGATGGGGATCGTGGGCTCAGCGGTCGTCGCCCAGTGGTCGTGGGGGCTCCTGCGCGACACGAGCTCCATCCTGCTCGACCGCACCCCCGAGACGGACCTCGGCGACGAGATCCGCAGGGCGGTCGAGGCGGACGAGGGGGCCTCCATCGCCGACCTCCACGTCTGGCCGGTCGGCGTCGGGCAGTTTTCCGCGATTGTCTCCATCATCGCCCGCGAGCCCCGGACGCCCGAGCACTACCGGACGATCCTGGCCGAGCACGAGGAGCTGCGACACGTCACGATTGAGATCAACCGGGCCGAGCCCGCGGATTGATCGGGTCCCTTCCGGTTGAGGCTGGCGCGGAGTTTCAGCGTCGCCTACACAAGGGAGTCCTGGCTGCCTCCTCTCCATACCCCTCGCTATGCCGACTGAAAAACTGACGCGGCAGAAATGGCAGATGTTTGCCCTGACGTTCACCGCGCTCTTCCTCGAGATGATGGTGATACGCTGGGTGCCCTCCGTGGTGCACCTCGTGGCCTATTACGCCAACCTGATGCTCCTGAGCTCGTTCCTGGGGCTCGGCGTCGGGGCGATGGCGGCGGACCGGAGGCGGGAGCTGTTCAAGTGGTTCCCCGTCTTCCTGGCATGCGAGATCGCGACACTTGTCCTCTGCCGGGGCGGCGTCCTCGGGGCGACGGCGTCCGAGGCCCGGTTCAACTCGCTCAGCCCCGCCGTGTTCAACGCGGGGATCCTCATCGGGATCTTCATCTCGAACGCCCTCGTTTTCGTGCCCCTGGGGCAGAGGATGGGAATCCTCTTCAATTCCATGCCGCGCCTCTCGGCGTACTCCTGGGACCTCGCCGGGAGCCTATGCGGGACGCTGTGCTTCGGCCTCTTTTCCCTCAGGTTCTTCTCCCCGCTGACGGGCATGGCCTGCGTGATGGCCATATTCCTCGCAATGTCCGCCCCGCGCCGGTGGGTGCTCGACATCCCGATCTTCCTCGCGGTCCTCGCCACGATGTTCGCCACCGGGGAGCGCTCGGCGATCTGGTCCCCCTACTACTACATCACGATGAGCCGGGTCGAGACCCCGCACGTCGAGGAGACGGAGCCGCCCCCGGACCTGCTGACGATGCGGGACCCGCCCGTGTACGGGGTAAAGGTGAACCAGTTCGGGTACCACTGGGACGCCGCGCTCGACCCGTCGCGCTACATCCCCGGCACCCGGCGGGCCCAGTTCATGACCGACCTGACGCAGCAGTACCTTGCGCCCTATTTGATCTGCAAGGGGCGCGACCGGGTCCTCATCGTGGGCGCGGGCGGCGGCTCCGACGTCCAGGCCGCGCTCCGGTCGGGCGTGAAGAGCATCGACGCGGTCGAGATTGACCCGGCGGTCATCCAGCTGTCGCGCCGGTTCAACGCGGGCGCCCCGTATTTCAACCCCCGCGTGCACGTCCAGGTAGACGACGCGCGGTCCTTTGTCGCCAAGGCGACGCCGGGCTACGACCTGGTGGTGTTCGGGTTCCTGGACTCCCAGGCCCTGTTCAGCAGCATGAGCAACGCGCGCCTGGACGGATACGTCTACACGGTCGAGAGCATGCGCTCCGCCTACGGCCTCCTGAACGACCACGGGATGCTCTCCCTTTCGTTCTTCGTCACGAAGGACTGGCTCGCGCCGAAGCTGTACAAGATGGTCGCGAAGGCGACCGGAAGGGAGCCCCTCATGTACTTCGCGGACCACCAGATGATCCTGTGCGTCCCCAAGGACAGGACGCTGATCGCGCCGGCCACGCTCTACCAGTTCCACCGGGCCGTCTTCGACAAGCTGGGGGCGATCGACCTCCCGACTGACGACTGGCCCTTCCTCTACCTCTCGAGGAAGACCATACCGTACGACTACCTGGTCTCCATCGCGAGCCTCCTGGCGCTGTCCATCATCGCCGGCGTCGCGCTCCGCGGCACCTCGCTGCGCCTGGGCGACATGCATTTCGCGCTCCTCGGCATGGGCTTCCTGCTCCTTGAGACGAAGAGCATCAGCGACTGCACGCTCTTCTTCGGCGCCACTTGGTTCGTGACGACCGCGGTGGTGGCCGGGGTGCTGCTCATGGTGATGGCCGCCAACCTGGTCGCGATGCGCATCAGCGCCCCCTCGTTCTGGATGTACGCGCCCCTCTTCGCCATCCTCCTCCTCCTTTTCGTCATACCCCGGGAAAACATCCTTGAGCTCGGCTTCGCGGGCCGCCTCCTCTGGACTCTCGCTATGGTCCCGCTGCCCGTGTTCTTCGCCGGCATCATCTTCTCTACGACATTCAGGGTCGCGGCCTCGCCGTCGGCCAGCCTCGGGGCCAACCTGATCGGGGCCATGATCGGCGGGTTCTGCGAGTACCTCGGGATGGCGATCGGCAGCCACCAGCTGTCGGTCCTCGTGGCGGTCGCCTACCTGGGGAGCCTGCTGGTCCTCTATCACTCCAGGCGTTCCGGGCACGGCATATGATATCGGCCGCCGACGTCGAGGCAGAGCTGCTCAGGCGCAGCCGCAGCAAGCGCACGTCGGTCCAGAACGCCCTCCTCCTCCTCGTGTCGGTGGCCGCCTTCGCGGCGACCGGGGTTTTCAGGTCGTCATGGTCCTACGTGGAAATCCTCGTGGTCGTCCTCCTTGTCCATGAGACGGGGCACTGGCTCGCAATGAGGCATTTCGGATACCGCAACCTCAGGATGTTCTTCATCCCCTTCTTTGGGGCCGCCGTGACGGGGGATGACAAACAAGCGACAGGGGAAAGGAGGGCCATCGTGGACCTTCTCGGCCCGGCGCCGGGCATCATCCTCGGAATCATAAGCGGGCTCGTCTACCTGAAATGGAACGAACCGCTGTTCCTGAGGTATGCGATCGCGTCCGTTTTCATAAACGGCCTGAACCTGCTTCCGATCTATCCGCTCGACGGGGGCCGGTTCATGGAGGTCGTCGTCTTCTCCAGGCACCCGGCCATCGAGATCGTCTTCAAGGTGCTCGCCGCGCTTGCCCTTGGCGCCCTGGCCATCCGCCTGTCGTCGATATCGCTCGGGTTGCTGGCCCTTTTCACCCTGCTCCTGACCAGGGAGGCATACTTTCAGTGCAAGATCGTCATGCGGCTGAAGGAGATATTGGGCGGAAACACCGCTCCCGCCGCGGAGCAGATGCCCATGGAATGCCTGCAGCCCATTCTCCCGGACCTGGGAGCGGGTCTCTCCAAAAGCACCCTGACCGCCAAGGTGTTGGCCAACCGGGCGGAAACGGTGTGGCGCAGGATCTGCCAGCGCGCACCCAGGCTTGGGCCGAGCCTGGTCCTTCTCGGCATCTATGTCTCGGTCTTCATCTGCGCCCTCGTCGCCCTGGTCATGCTTTTTGCCGCCAACAGGGCCCTGAACGAAAAGGGGATCATCACCCATCGGGTCACGTCCGACGGCAAGACCGTTTCGTTCGAGGAGCGGTATTGGAACCAGCACAAGATTTCCGAGACCCAGCTTAACGACCGCGGGCTCTATGACGGGCCGTCGACCCGGTGGTCGGCCAAGGGCGTGAAGCAGTCCGAGGGCTTCTGGGCAAACGGGTACTGGCGGGGCGAGTGGAAATACTACGACTCCAGCGGATACATAAGGTCGGTTGTGACCTACGACGACACCGGGCGCCCGGTGAGGTATCAAATCAGCCAGAACTGGGAACTTGTGGACGTGAAGGCCGACGACTGGCCTGCCTCCATCAAGAATGGCATTCAGCGGTCGCCGCAGGGCCCCGGGACATCCGCCCGGCGATGACCGCACTTGTCACGTGGGGACCGGTCTGATCCCGAACATGCCTTAACTCGGCGAGGTGGCCTATCTTTGGAGAAAGCGGATGCGGCCTTGGGCGAGAGGCTGCAGCAGACAATTTCCGATCATAGCAACTGGCAGGCTTCGCCGAATTCGAGGCGCGGCCCGCGCGGATGAAGCCTCGCTGTGTCTCCATAGCCGATATTGCACAGGAAGTTCGACTTTACGGCGCCCGCC